>CAYHCN010000382.1:0-2238 GCA_964354945.1 uncultured Eubacteriales bacterium | reverse complement strand
CGCTCGGGGTCGGCGCACACCGAGCAGAGTCGCTCCTCGGCGAAGTTGAAGCACTGCTCGCAGAAGTGGATGGTGCGCTTGACCTCGGTGATCGCCTCGGCGAGGCGGTCGGCATCCGCGGGATCGACCACCAGCAGGTAGTGGGCGATGCGCTGCGCGGACTTGGGGCCGATGCCGGGCAACCGCTCGAGCTCCTCGAGCAGCCGGGCGATGGGGGGCGCGTATCTCATGGCGCGGACGGGACCGTAGCCACCGACTACATCAGGCCCGGGATGTTCATGCCGCCCGTGACCGCCGACATCTTCTGAGCGGCCAGCTCCTGCGCCGAGCGAACCGCCTCGTTCACGGCGGCCGCGACCATGTCCTGCAACATCTCGACGTCCTCGGGATCCACCGCGCCGGGGTCGATGGTGATGGAGCGGATCTCGAGGTCACCGGTGATGACGACCTTGACCATCCCACCGCCCGCCGAGGACTCGACGGTCTCGTTCTTCAGCTCCTCCTGAACCTGGCCCATCTTCGCCTGCATCTGCTGGGCCTGCTTCATGATCTTGCCGTAGTTCACGATTCGTCCTCTCGGTGTGGCTGTCGTGTCTCCTCGGCGACGACCTTCGCGCCGAACTGCTCGGCGAGCAGCCGGTCGATGTCCTCGACGGGCGCATCGTCATCGGGCTCGCGGTGATCATGCTCGCTCGTCTGCTCGTGCGCCGAGGCATCGAACTCGGGAGTGTCGACCGGCTCGGGGGCCGCGGCGGGAGCGGCGACGAACTCGGGGTCCCTGTGCACCGGCGCCGGAGCGGGCCTCGCGCCTTCAGCCGGCCGGACCTTGCCGCGTCCCAGCTGGTAGCGGAAGGGCGGCGGGGTGCCCATGGCCGCGGCGAGCGAGCCGCGCAAGAGCGCCCGGTTGTCGTCGTCATTTGCGAGCTCCATCTGGAACTCCTGACCCTCGGGAAACTCGAGCACGAGGGTCTCCCCGTCCGAATCGACATCGACGTCGACGGTCGCGAACAGGTGCGCCCGCGTGGGCTTGGCCTTGCGGATCTCGGCGAGCACGCCGGGCCACACACGCCTGACCGCGGCGCGATCGAGCGGCCCGCTGGCGTGGCGGGTGACCTTGACGACCACCGAGGCGGGCTCCGACTGCTCAGGGGAGGGCGACTCGTTCGTAGCAGCTGCGGTGGTGGAAGCCGGCGCCTCATCCGCTGCCCTACTCTCGGCGGGCGCGTCATCGGCGGCGGGCTTTGGTGCGGGCACGGTCCGCGGCGATGTGCTCCGCTCGACCGCGGAAGGCGTTGCAGATGCCGGCAGCGCACCTGTCTCAAGCTCGGCGAGCCGCTCGTCGAGCGCCTCGAGCGTGAGCTCGCCCTGCGGCCGTGCCATCCGCGTCAGCGAGACCTCGAGCGACAGCCGAGGGTCGCTCGACCACCGCATCTCCGACCCCAGCTCGCCGAGCAGGTCGAGCATGCGTCCAAGACGAGCGGTGCCGAACTCCCGCGCCTGAACCTCGAGGCGAGGCAGGTCCGCCTGGGAGTAGTCGAGCACCCGCGCCGCATCATCGACCGAGGCGGCGACGTAGAGGTCGCGCGTGTGCGCAGTCAGCGACCGAACGAACTCCGCAAGGTCGGTACCGCTCTCGACGAGATCGGCGACCCACCGGAACAGGCCGGCGATGTCGCGCCGCAGCACCAGATCGGCGGCTTCGAAGAGCTGGTCGGAGCCGACTTCGCCGAGCAGCCCCTCGACGTCTTCGAGCGAGATGTTGTCGCCGCCGAACGCAGCCAGCTGCTCGAGCGTCGTGATCGCGTCGCGCATCCCGCCGGCGGCGTGGCGCGCGATCAGCGACAGCGCGGCGTCGGGCACCGAGATCTTCTCGGTGTCGGCGATGTGGCGCAGGCGCCCGGCGATGTCGTCGACGGAGATGCGACGGAAGTCGAAGCGCTGGCACCGGGACTGGATCGTCTCGGGCACCTTGTGCGGGTGTGTCGTGCACATGACGAACACGACGTGCGACGGGGGCTCCTCGAGAGTCTTGAGCAACGCGTTGAACGCCGCCGAGGAGAGCATGTGGACCTCGTCGATGATGTAGACCTTCCAGCGCCCACGCGCGGGGGCGAGGCTCACGCGCCCGATAATCTCCTCGCGGACGTTGTCGACACCGGTCCGCGACGCGGCATCGAGCTCGTACACATCAGGGTGGCGCCCCTCAGCGATCTCGACGCACTGCCCGCACGTGCCGTC
>CAYHCN010000381.1:0-2239 GCA_964354945.1 uncultured Eubacteriales bacterium | reverse complement strand
GACCGCGACGTCTGCGGGGCCGTAGAACTCGCCGGCCTCGCTTCCGGCAGCCCCGTCCTCACGGCCGATGCCCATCAGGTACGTCCCTGTGGGACTGTACTTCTGTACCCGGTTGTTGCCGGTGTCGGCTACCCACACATTCCCGTCGGGGGCGACGCAGACGCCGTCGGGCACGTTGAACTGCCCGCTTCCGCTCCCGAAGCTGCCCCACTCGCGAAGGTACACACCGCTGGAATTGAGGACTTGGATTCGGTGGTTCCCCGTGTCGGCGACGTAGACCGTGCCGCCGCTATCGACTGCGATTCCCTTGGGGTGATCGAATTGCCCCGGTCCCGTGCCAGTCTCGTAGCCGCCGACAACGAGGACGGTGCTGCCCGATGTATTCAGCCGCTTGATCCGGTTGAGGTAGGTGTCGGCGACCCACGTGTATCTCTGCGAGTCGACGGCAAGACCGCACGGAAACCACAGCTGGTAGCTGGCGGGCGGGGTGCCGGGGACGGTGTATGGCGAGCCCATGTACCACACGGTGGTTCCGTCGGTCCGGATCTTGTAGACGCGGTCTCGGCGGCTCGGGTCGGCGGTGTTGTAGTTGCTCCAGGTGTGGTAGATGCGGCCATACCAGTCGAGCGCCAACGCCTCGGGATACGCCGTGGAACCGTCGGCATAGAGCCTCTCGAACGTGAAGTCGTCGTATTGGGACGGGCTGAACTCCCCGTGTGCCACCCCCGGTGTGGCTAGCAGACACGCTGTCGCCGCAACCAGAAGGGCCAACGCGATCCAAAGCGTCACCCGATGAGTGGTACTCGACACCTTCGCACCTCCGAGACCGAAAGCCAGGACCTCGCCGTTCGTGCACGTGGCATCCGCGCGCACGAATGCACGCATGGTGTGTTCATCGGAATCGAGCAGCGCTGGCTGAAGGCGGCAAGCGCGTGTGTGATCTGCATCACAGTTCAGCGAACCGAGCGTTTCGGGGCGGTGCAGGGTGATCAGAGCACGCTTGTCTATACTTCTCGTCGAGGGGTTTGATGGATGGTCTCGCGATCACTTCCGGGATGACGGGCCGCTGGCGGGTTTCGGCGGCCATGATCCTGCGGGCCGTCTCAGCCGTGCTGTTCGCCAAGGGCGCTTGCTAGCGGTACCGCTCATACGACCGAGTGCGAAGGAGTGCTATGCGGATCATCATCGTCGTCGGCGCGCGTCCCAACTTCATCAAGGTTGCTCCGCTCATGCCCGCGCTCGCCGAGGCCGGTATCGACGCGCGGCTTGCACACACCGGTCAGCACTACGACAGCTCGATGTCCGACGTGTTCTTCCGCGACCTCGAGATTCCCGAGCCGACGTGGTTTCTCGGCGTGGGATCGGGTACGCACGCGGTGCAGACGGCGAAGGCGATGGTCGCTCTCGAGGAGCTGCTCGTCGAGGAAGAGCCCGACGCCCTGATGGTCGTCGGCGACGTGAACTCGACGCTTGCGGGCGCGCTCGCGGCGTCGAAGATCCACGTGCCCGTGGTCCACCTCGAAGCCGGTCTGCGCAGCGGCGACATGTCCATGCCGGAGGAGGTCAACCGACTGGTGACCGATCAGCTCTCTGCGATGCTGCTGACGCCCACGGAGGGCGCTGGGGGAAACCTCGTCGCAGAGGGAGTCGATGCCGAGCGTATTCACTTCGTCGGCAACATCATGGCCGAGTCGGTGCTTGCGAACATCCACCGCGTCGAGGGCCGTGACCTCGTGCGCCGCCGCCTTCACCTCGAACCGGAGGGCTACGTGCTCGTCACCATCCACCGTCCCGAGAACACCGACCACCCCGAGCGCCTGGGCGAGATCGTGAACGCGCTCATCCAGTCGCCCGTGCCGGTGATCTTCCCCGCGCACCCGCGGACGCAGGACAAGCTTAAGGACCTCGGGCTGCCGCTGGAAACGGGTCACATCCACGTCATCGAGCCGGTCGGCTACCTCGATATGCTGGCGCTCCAGCGCGACGCGGCCGCGGTCATCACGGATTCGGGTGGCGTGCAGGAGGAGACGTGCATGATGGGGACCGCATGCGTGACCGTGCGCCGCAACACCGAGCGGCAGGTAACTGTGGAAATCGGGTCGAACCGAGTGGTACCCGCCGAAAGCGCGGCGATCCTGGAGGGGCTCTCGGCGGCTCTCACGTCCCCGAGGGATTGGCAGTACCCCGAGCGATGGGATGTCGAGGTCTCGAAGCGCGTCGTGCGAGCGCTTCAGTCCGG
>CAYHCN010000380.1:0-2246 GCA_964354945.1 uncultured Eubacteriales bacterium | reverse complement strand
CGAGGTCGAACACCTCGCGTACGGGCAGGACTGCAACGGCTGCCACGGCGATCCGGAGGACGCACGGGACTTCCATCGCTCGTGCAGCGCGTCGCCGGGCGGCGGGTGGACCCCGAACACCGAGGTTCTGGCCTGCCATACCGGACCCGACTACGTCCCGACACCACGCCTCGGCCCACCGTACAGCAATGGCTTCTGGTGCCGCACCTGCCATCCCGACGAGTAGGCATGAGCGTCCGATCGGGCGCACGGCGTATCAGCGCAGACAGCGTCAGCAGAGCGTGACGAACCGACGGTGACCCGCGTGCAAGGGCGGGTCACCGGTGTAGGCCCGTCGGCGGAGGCGCGGATGGCGAGACCGATCCTGCAGGTGCAGGGGCTGAAGAAGCACTACGGGGAGCTCGAAGCGGTGCGCGGCATCGACTTCGAGGTCGGCGAAGGCGAGATCTTCGCGCTCATCGGTCCCAATGGGGCCGGCAAGACGACGACCTTGCGGATGGTCGCTACGATCCTGCGCCCCACCGACGGCAGCATCGTCGTCGACGGCATCGATGCGGTCACGGACCCGGGACGCGTCCGAGAGATCATCTCCTACCTCCCCGAGGAGGCGGGCGCCTACAAGAACCTCAGGGCCATCGACTATCTGCGGTTCGTCGCCGAAGTCTTCTTCGATGACCGAGCCCGGATCGAGCAGGCGATCGCGACCGGCCGCGAGGTCTCCGGCCTCGGCGATCGGCTCGACGACAAGCTCGGCTCGTTCTCCAAGGGCATGACCCGCAAGCTGCTCCTCGCCCGCACCGTGATGACCGAGCCCCGCCTGGCGATCCTCGACGAGCCCACCAGTGGCCTCGACGTCATCAACGCTCTCGAGCTTCGGCAGCGCGTCCGCCAGCTTGCCGACGGCGGTATGTCGGTGCTGCTCTCGAGCCACAACATGCTCGAGATCGAGTTCTTGTCCGACCGTCTCGCCATAATCGCCGAGGGCCGCATCCACGCCGCAGGCACGGCGACCGAGCTCAAGGCAGCCTATGGCGCCGACAACCTCGAGCAGGTCTTCGCCCAGATCGCCGAGGAGCAGTCGTTCGCCACGACAGGCTCGGCGCGGGCGGCGGTGCGGCGATGAGGCGGTTCTGGATCCTTCTCAAGAAGGAACTCCGCGAACTCGTCACAGTCCAGATGCTGCTGCCGTTCGTGATCGTCATCGTGATGTTCGTGGCACTCGGCCAGACCCTGTCGGCGGTCGGGGGGAACGGCGACGGCACCCGCCCGATCACGGTCATCGATGCCGACAAGACCGCGACCTCCAAGCTCATCGTCACCACCCTCGGGAAGACCGGGTTCAAGGTCGTGCAGGCCGAGAGCACGGACCCTGCTGCGCTGGCGACCTCGCTCCCCCGCTCCTCGGGCACCGTGGTCATCGCGATCCCTGCCGGGTTCGAGGCGGGGCTCTCGGCAGGCAAGCCCCAGCGCGTGAAGACGTGGACGGTGGTCAGGTCGTTCTCGTTCCTCGGCAACCGAGACCCCGGCGAAGTGCAGGCCGCTCTCGCTGCGGTGAGCCAGGCAATCGCCACCGAGATCGCCCAGAAGGCGGCGCCGAGCGTCTCGCCGGCCGTCCTTCAGCGGCCCATCACCGTCGACGAGGTCGTCGTGGTGGGTAGCCGAGCTGCCGCATCTCCTGTCGCCTCGGTGATGGCGTTCGTAAGCCAGCAGACGACGTTCATCCCCATCGTGCTGTTCATCGTCATCATCTTCGCCGCGCAGATGATCGCCACCGCGATCGCCACCGAGAAGGAGAACAAGACCCTCGAAACGCTGCTGTCCTATCCGATCAGCCGAGCAAGCATCGTGACCTCGAAGATGGTGGCTGCGGGTCTCGTGGCGCTGGTTTCGGCGGGGGCCTACATGATCGGCCTGCGGCAGTACATGAGCGGCATCGAGACCGGGCTTGGCGGCGACATGGGAGGCGGCAGCGCGGGTGCGCGCGCGCAGGCTGCGTCGGAGGCGGCGATGAGGTCCCTCGGCCTCACATTCAGTCCCACTGACTACGCGTTGCTCGGCCTCACGCTGTTCGCGGGCATCCTCGTCGCACTGGCTATCGCGATCATCCTCGGCGCCTTTGCCGAGAGCGTGAAGTCGGTGCAGGCCATGCTGACGCCGCTCATGGTGCTACTGCTGGTGCCGTACTTCCTGACGCTCTTCCTGGACTTGAACGACCTGCCGCAGATCGTTCGTCTCATCGTGATGGC
>CAYHCN010000379.1:0-2250 GCA_964354945.1 uncultured Eubacteriales bacterium | reverse complement strand
CGCCGTCGTACGCGGGCGCGATGCTCGAGGCCATGGTCGACCGAGGAGCGAGTGCTCTCGTCACGCCGCTGCAGTCCGACAAGGGGTTCGTGAACCGGTTCTTCGGCGGAGAGCTCGACCGCATCGGCCGCGAGTCGCCGATCCCGGTGATCGCGGTCGCGCCAGGCCCCGCCGAGTTCACCAAGGTCGTGCTCGGTCTTGATTCGAAGGTCGACACGCCCGCCGAACGCTACGAGCAAGAGCTCGCCGTCGACATCGCTCGGACTCTGGCCGAGCGTTTCAAGCTGCCGCTCACAGTCGGCGCGCGCACCGAGGAAGCGGTCGACGCGCTTGGCCTTCCCGAAGTGCAAGAGAAAGTCATCGGCCCTCGCGCGATCACCAGCCACCCCGAGGTGCTGGTACCGGGATCGGTGTTCGTCGTTCCAGCATCGCTTGTGCGAAGGGTCGGTCCGTTCGCCCTCGAGTTCGAGCGCGCGCACCCCGACACCACCACCGTCGTTACTGCGGGTCCCCATCGGCTCCGCACAACCTTCGGGCGGCAGGCCGAGAGTCTGACGGGCGCGTTCAACGTGTCCGCAACCTCCGAAGCCCCCGGCGTCGTGGAGGTTGCGGAGTCGGAGCCGCCCGCGCCGGGCGAGGCGACGGTCTAGACTAGGCCGGGTGGGCGTCCCACGGGTTGCTGGACAAGCGAACTCCTGGTCGGACTAGCCGGCCGGCTCCCGACGTCCTCCGCTCATCTTCCCTACGAGCAGCGCGAGAACGGTAACCAGATACAGCTGACCCAGCAGGGCCTCGACGATGGTGAGGACGCGGGCAAGGTCGGTCTTCGGAACGAGGTCACCCAGCCCGAGCGTCGTGATCGTGACGAAGCTGTAGTAGTAGAGATCCAGGGCCCGTACTGCTTCAGCGCCGCCGAACGGTGTGGTCGCCGAGAACACCACGAGCATGCTGAACAGGACGGCGAAGAATAGCCCGATCAGCAGGTAGACGCTCACCGCGCCGAGCACGGTCTGGATGGTGACCGAGCCCTGCCGGTAGAGGTCGCGGCCAATGAGGAACGGGCCGGCGGCGGCAATCGTGAGTACGATCAGACCTTCGGCGCCCCCGGCTGCTGATGCGTTGCCCGAGGAGAGCATCGCGGCGGTCGCGAGAACCAAGCTCGCCACCAGGGCGATCGTGACGACGATCAGGGTGCGGCGAGACGCACCCGATACGAAGAGGATTGCGAGCAGGGTCGCACAGGCGAGGACCAGCGCGCCGACGACTTCCAGCGGGCGCGTGCCCGTCAGGCCCCCGAGGAAGATCGTCCCCACGAGAAGGCCGAGCACCAGCCCGTAGCCGGGGCGCCAAGCCTCGCGATCGGTCGCATGTGGCTTACCTGCCATCGACCCTCCCCAACGTAGCACCTGAGGGAACAGATTCCGACCGGGGGACACTGGAGCACCGATCACGCGGTAGGGCTGCCGCCCGGATTGCTGGCCTAGATAACGTTCGAGGCGAGTCTGGCCATGGAGTTCCTGAAACTCACCCACCAGCTCCAGCTCTCAAGTTCCTCCAGGGTCACCTCGCTGCATTCCTCGAGGTCCTCGTTGAAGATGTCGGTCAGGCGTCTGACGCATGCCGAGTCGTAGTTCCACACCATGAGCTCCTTGTGGAGCTTCAGGCTGCGGATGTCCATGTTCATCGTGCCGATTGCGCACGAGGTGTCATCCACCACCATCGATTTCGAGTGGAAGAAGCCCTTGTTGTAGAGGTGGACGTGGCCGCCCGCCCTCATGAGCGGTCCCCAGTACGACTGCGCTGCGTAGAACGCGAGCTTCTTGTCGGGCCACCCCGTCATGAGTATATGCACCTCGCGCCCTGAAAGAGCAGCGTCGATGAGCGCGTCCCGGGTGGAGAAGTCGGGCACGAAGTACGGTGACGAGATCAGCACTCGCTCTTTGGCGCCCATGATCGCCACGCGGTGAGCACGAGTGGCCGAGTTCCAGTAGTCCTCGACACCCTGCGAGACCACCTGGGTCATGATCGTTCCGGGGTCTAGCGAGGGGTCGGGGAAGTACGTCGCCTCGAACAGGCTCTCGTCGTAGCGTTCGTACCACCGCTCGGCGAACAGCCGCTGCAGCGCCCCGACCGCCGGCCCCGTGAACCGGATGCCGGTGTCACGCCACGCGGGGTACTTCTTGCCGCCGTCGATATACTCCTGGCCGATGTTCACGCCGCCGGAGTGGCCGACATCGCCGTCGATGATGG
>CAYHCN010000378.1:0-2251 GCA_964354945.1 uncultured Eubacteriales bacterium | reverse complement strand
ATGTCGCCAAGGAAGCGAACGCCGCAGCTGTCTAGCGTTCCTTCGAGTCCACGCATCGCAGTGAAGCCCCGCCGACGAGCGGGGCTTCGTCGTTTCTCGGCAGTGGAACGCGCGTCTAAGGATTAGCGCAAGCGAACGTTACGGGTCACGCTGGACTAAGCGGATACGACTCGCCGACGATTGGGCTGCCGGCGTGGGTGGACGCCGGCGTCGTTGCACTGAGGGGACACTCACGCATGCCCGAGCTCGCGGAGGTCGACTGGCGGGGCCTGACTGAAGCAGAGGCGTCCTCGCGCCTCGCGTCCGACGGGCCCAACGAGCTGCCGACCGCCCGTCCCCGCAACCTATGGCAGCAGGCGCTCGACGTCCTGCGGGAGCCGATGCTTCTGCTGCTGCTCGGCGCCGGCGCGGTGAACTTCCTCCTCGCCGAGCCCATCGATGGCGGCATCCTGCTCTCCTTCGTGCTGGTCGTTATCGGCATCGAGCTGTATCAGGAGCGCAAGACCGAGAACGCACTGGCTGCCCTGCGCGACCTCTCGTCTCCGCGCGCGCTGGTCATTCGCGATGGCGTGCGACAGCGCATCGCCGGCAGGGAGGTCGTCCGCGGGGACGTGATCGTGCTGGCCGAAGGTGACCGCATCCCGGCGGACGCCGTCCTCGTTCAGTGCGTGAACCTCTCCGTCGACGAATCGGCGCTCACTGGCGAGTCCGTTCCCGTGCGCAAGGCGGAGTGCGCCCGGGATGCCGCCGAGGAGCAGCTCGGCAGGCCTGGAGGCGACGCCACCCCGTGGGTCTTCTCGGGCACGCTCGTGGTGAAGGGCCAGGGCATCGCGGTCGTGCAAGGCACGGGCGCGAAGACCGAATTGGGCAGCATCGGCAAGGCGCTGTCGTCGATCGAGACCGAGCGCACGCCGCTCCAACGCGAGGTCGACCGCGTCGTCCGCACCATCGCGGTGCTCGGCCTCGGGGCTGCCGCCCTCGTTGTGGTCGTCTACGGCCTGACCCGCGGCAACTGGCTCGAGGGCCTGCTTGCGGGCATCGCGACTGCCATGGCGATGCTCCCCGAGGAGTTCCCCGTCGTGCTCACGGTGTTCCTGGCGTTGGGCGCGTGGCGCCTCTCGGAGCGGCACGTGCTCACTCGGCGATCACCTGCGATCGAGACCCTCGGTGCGGCCACGGTACTGTGCGTCGACAAGACGGGCACCCTGACTCAGAACCGGATGACCGTCCGCGAGCTTCTCGCCGACGGCGAGACGTATCGTCTCCACGAGGGCGGTCTGCCCGAACGATTCCACGAGATCGCCGAGTTCGCCGTCCTCGCCTCGCCGATCGACCCCTTCGACCCCATGGACACCGCGTTCAAGGTGCTGGGCGAGCGCTACTTGGCCGAGACCGAGCACCTCCACTCCGACTGGACGTTGGTGCGGGAGTATCCACTGTCCGAGCAGCTCCTCGCGCTGTCGCACGTGTGGCGCTCGCCTTCGGGCAACGAGTACGTCATCGCCGCGAAGGGTGCCCCCGAGGCCATCGCCGACTTGTGCCACTTCGACGCGACGCGTATCGCCGAGCTCACCGCGCGGGTCGAGAGCGCCACCCAGAACGGGCAGCGCGTGCTCGGCGTGGCGCGGGCGCAGTTCAGTGTCGCCAACGGCCTGCCTCCCGAGCAGCACGACTTCGACTTCGAGTTCCTCGGCCTCGTTGGGCTTCACGATCCCGTGCGCGAGGGCGTGCCCGCCGCGGTCGCCGAGTGCACGAGAGCCGGCGTACGCACGGTCATGATCACGGGGGACTACCCGGGGACCGCGCTGGCCATCGCCCGCGAGATTGGGCTCGACCACGGTCAGGGCGCGATCACCGGCCCCGAACTGGAAGCGATGAGCCAGGACGAGCTCGCCGAGCGCATCCGCACGGTGTGCGTGTTCGCCCGTATGGTTCCCGAGCAGAAGCTGCGGATCGTCCGCGCGCTCAAGGCCAACGCTGAGGTCGTGGGCATGACTGGTGACGGCGTGAACGACGCGCCGGCGCTCAAGGCCTCCGACATCGGTATCGCGATGGGGGAGCGAGGGACCGACGTCGCCCGCGAGTCTGCCGATCTCGTGATCACCGACGACGACTACTCCTCGATCGTCGGGGCCGTGCGCCAGGGGCGCGGCATCTTCGACAACCTCCGCAAGGCCATGGCGTACATCATCGCCGTCCACGTGCCCATCGCGGGCATGGCGCTCCTGCCGGTCTTCGCATCGGGGTGGCC
>CAYHCN010000377.1:0-2256 GCA_964354945.1 uncultured Eubacteriales bacterium | reverse complement strand
CGGAGCGGACCAAAGCGATCCTCGGCAGGTTCAACGGCATCGGGGGCATGGTTCTCGGTGCTCTGCTCGGAACGATCACACCGTTCTGTTCCTGCTCTTCGATCCCGCTGTTCATCGGCTTCACCTCGGCCGGGCTGCCGCTGGGTGTGACCTTTGCGTTCCTGATCTCGTCCCCGCTGGTCGACCTCGCCTCGGTTATGTTGCTCGCCAGCATCTTCAATTGGACGACCGCACTCGCTTATGTGGTGGTCGGCCTCGTCCTAGCCGTTGCCGGCGGGTTCATCATCAGCCGCTTGAAGCTCGAGCGCTATGTCGAGCCGTTCGTGTTCGGGAGCCATCTCGCCGATGCCGAGCTTCCCGAGATGACGACAAGTGATCGCCTGGCCTACGCCCGCGAGCAGGTCGTCGACATCGTGAAGAGGGTGTGGAAGTACGTCCTCATCGGCGTGGGGATCGGTGCCCTCATCCACGGCTGGATTCCCGGACCATTCATCCAGACCGTGCTTGGTCAGCAGAATCCGCTGGCGGTGCCACTCGCCACGCTCATCGGCGTCCCGATGTACGCGGACATCTTCGGCACCCTGCCGATTGCAGAGGCGCTCGTCTACAAGGGTGTCGGCCTTGGAACGGTCCTGGCGTTCATGATGGCCGTGACGGCGCTCTCGCTTCCCTCGCTCATCATGCTGAAGAAGGTGGTGAAGACGCCCCTGCTGGTGACGTTCTTCAGCATCGTCGTCGTCGGAATCATGATCATCGGCTATGGGTTCAACGCCTTCGGAAGGCTGTTCATCTAACCGCACTGCGCACTCGAGGAGGTGCCCAGAGCTCGTGACCCACAAGCTCATCGTGCTGCCAGTGGACGGTTCCCCGACCGCAGCGGCAGCGGCCTGTTTCGCCGAGGACATCGCACGCGCCGAGGACGCGACCATCCTGGTAGTCGCAGTCGCAGTCAGAGTCCCACCCGGCGCCGCTGACGAGGCAGCCGTCGACGCGGCTATCCACGATTACGAGGCCGAGCAGGTAGCGGCCGCAGCGGCACGAATCCGCGCTGCCGGCGTATCCGCGGAAGAGGTCGTGGTCGAGGCCGACTGGCCTCACGAAGGCATCCTCCGCGTGACGCAGGAACGACACGCCGACCTCATCGTTATGGGAACGCACGGCCGGACCGCCCTAGCCAGGGCCGTGATCGGGTCGGTCGCCGACAAGGTCATCCGACACGCAGATGTACCGGTCGTTCTGGTGCCACTCGCCGACGAGCGTGGCTCACATGAATGACGTGGGCGAGGCCACGGACACCCACAGCTCCCGGCGTAGCAGTTGGATGACAGTGAGCCTGCTGATCGCGGTTGCCGTGTTCGCCGGCGTGCTCCTCGCCACAGCGCAGGCGGATCGCAAGATGAGCAGTGCGCAGATCGACACGCCGACGACATCATCGGGACAGACCGCGGGTTCGATCACATCAGTTCGCAACGATGCTCTCGCCGACTACGAAGCGGCGGTCAAGACGGGCAAGCCCATCTACGTGCTGTTCCACTCGCTGACTTGACAGTCGTGCGTGGAGATCTCGGCGGTCGCCGACAAGGTGCTACCCAGCTACAAGGACAAGGTCGTCTTCGTGAACGCGATCGCCGGCGAAGGATCGGCGGATCGCCTCGCCGAGCTGTTCGCGTTCAGGTATATCCCCACCTCGTTCTTCCTTGGGCCGGGAGGCAACGTGTCCGGTTCACACACGGGACCGCTGACCGAGGTCGAGATGCGAGCTCGCCTTGATGCACTGGTTGGTCAATCGCCCCAGGCGCCTTGAGTTCTTATACCCATGGGGGTATCTTGATGGAGCCGCAGGCTGCCCGACGCGCCTGCCCATTTCGTCATAGGAAAGGCGTGACATGGACATCGTGAGGCGACAGGGATTCCCGAAGCGAAGTTCGCAGAGAAGTGGGGCGTCCCCGAGTCTGACCTGGGCAAGCCGATGAAGGACATCAAGGACCAGTACGGCTTCTCACCCGAAGACGTGAAGGCATGGGTCGCCGAAGAACTCCCACAGTAGTCACGTGACGCCTGGATGACCCCCGTACCGGCGGTTCCAGTCTACGAGGAGATCCTGCGCCGGTAGATGACCATGGAGACGACGTACGCGCCGACGAGCAGGCCGATACACCAGGCAAGGGCGATCCAGATGTCGGTGCCGACAGGCTGCCCAGTGAACAGGTCGCGGATTGCGTTGACGATGGACGTTACCGGTTGGTTCTCGGCGAA
>CAYHCN010000376.1:0-2257 GCA_964354945.1 uncultured Eubacteriales bacterium | reverse complement strand
ACCCCGAGCGGTTCAAGGCCGACGTCATGATCATCGCCGACATGGGCAACATCGTGTCCGGCGAACCGGTGCTCACCACGATGCTCCGGGGCCACGTGCAGTGCATCGTCGAGGTCCAGACCATCGATCACCCGCTCCACTCGGGCGTCTTCGGCGGGCCCGCGCCCGACGCGTTCGTCGCGCTCATACGGCTGCTGAATTCCTTGTGGGACGAGAAGGGCAACACGGTCGTGCCAGGACTGCACCAGTTCGACTGGCCCGGAGCCGAGTACCCCGAGGACCTATTCCGTCGCATGGCAGGCATGCTCGAAGGCGTGGAGATCATCGGCGAGGGCTCCGTCGGCACCAAGCTGTGGAGCAAGCCGAACGCGACAGTCATAGGGATCGACGGGGTGCCGTGCATCGCCGACGCGGGGAACGTCCTGCTTCCCAGGGCGTCCGCGAAGGTGGCTCTCCGAATCGCTCCGGGCGCTGATCCCGAAGTCGAGCTCGCGAAGCTGATGGACTACCTCAAGTCCAATGCGCCGTGGGGTGTGAAGGTCGACGTCAGGCGCGTGAAGGCCTCGGATGCGTTCTCGGCGCCCAAGGGCGGTCCGGCGATGGATGCCGCCGGGAAGGCTCTGCGGGCGGCGTACGACAAGGAGCCGTCGGAGGTTGGCAGCGGCGGATCTATTCCGCTGCTCGAGACGCTCGCGAAGGCTTCGCCAGGCGCGGAGTTCATCCTGGTCGGAGCCGAAGACGCCCCCGCGAACATCCACGGCGCAAACGAGAGCGTCGACCCGTCCGAGATCGAGCGCATGATCGTCGCCCAGGCTGTTCTGATCGAGGCGCTGGCCAACAGGTAGCTTCGCGACCGGAGGGACGTGCGATGTCCGACCAGAAGGACGCTCCGGGGGCCTCCGGCGGCGTGATCACCCGCTGGCAGGCGGTATTCATCGGCGTGGGCGCGATGGTCGGCGCCGGTATCTTCGCGCTGCTGGGCGAGGCCGGCGCAATCGCCCGATCGGCGGTCTGGTTGTCGTTCCTGATAGCTGGCGGTATCGCGGCGCTGCAGGGGTACTCGTTCGCGTATCTCGGCAAGAAGTACGCGTCCGAATCGGGCCTGATGGGCTACCTCGCCGCGGGCTTCGGTCAAGAGAGCCGGGTCACCTCCGCGTTGTCGTGGATGGTCTGGTCGTCGACGATCATCGTGGTGGCGATGGTCGCGGTCTCGTTCGGCAGCTATGCCGCCGCAGTGATCACCGGCGGGCAGATGCCCGACACGCTGACGAAGGCGATGGCGAGCGTCATTGTGATCGCGGTGGTGATCCTGAACGCCCTCGGCGGGGCCGGCGCCGTCGCCAAAGTGCAGTCCCTTGTCATTCGGCTCGTCATCGTCGTCCTGCTCGGACTCGCGGTCGTCACGATGGCCACCGCCGACTGGAGCCTGCTCGCGCCCTCGACATATCCCTCCCTGCGCACGATCATCGGCAGCATCGCCCTCACCTTCTTCGCCTTCCTGGGGTTTGGCGTCGTCAGCTTCACCGCGAAGGACCTCAAGAACGAGAGCGATCTGGGGCCCGCCACCTACATCGCGCTGGCGATTGCCACGGTCACGTACGTTGGAATCTCGCTGGGCGTGTTCGGCCAGCTGACGCCTGAGGAGGTCACCGCCGCAGGACCGACGGCCATCGCCTTGGCGGCTAAGCCCGTTCTTGGGGTGGCAGGCTATTGGGTCGTCGCCATCACCGCGATGCTGTCCACGGCCGGCGCGGTCAATGCGACGACGTATCCCGCACCGGGTCTTCTGAGCTCCCTCGCACGCCAGGGTGTGTTCCCGCCGATCTTTGGCGCGAAGGCGGGTCGGTTCCCGGTGAGCTTGCTGTTCACCAGTGTCCTGATCCTTTTCCTCGTGTGGGTGTCCGATCTGAGCGCTATCGCGTCGCTGGGAAGCGCAGTTGCACTGCTCATCTTCCTCGTGATCTCCATCGGCCACTACAAGATTCGCAAGGAGACCGGTGCGAGTGCGGTCGTTCTCTTGGTCGCCATGCTCACCGTGATCGTCACGCTGCTCGGCTTCTTCGCGACGACGATCACGACCAGCCCCACCTCGTTGGTGGCCTTCGTCGCACTCGCCATCCTCGCCGTTGTCGTCGACACGATCTGGCGGGCCGTCCGAACCCGGCGCAGTGCGACCGCGTAGGCGAGACACATCGTGCTGACCGCGCTGGCTTCGGCTGCGGTGATACCATGAATAGGGGCGCATAGCTCGTGGCGT
>CAYHCN010000375.1:0-2265 GCA_964354945.1 uncultured Eubacteriales bacterium | reverse complement strand
AGGCGATCCCGATGGCCGACGTGCGCGCGGGAGACCTCTACGTGGTCGGCCACGCCGGCATCCGGGTCCACCCTCAGGAGCGCCCTCGCCAGAGCCAGGAGTTCGAGTTCATGTCGAGCGCGGTCTCCAGCGAAAAGCCGAAGGCGCAAGTCATCGCGGACGTCGCGCGGATCCTCCGTCAGGCACGCACCGAGGGCAAAGACACCATCGCGGTAGTCGGTCCGGCAGTCATCCATACCGGCGCGTCCGAGCACCTCGCGAAGCTCGTAGAGCTCGGATACGTGAGCGTGATGTTCGGCGGCAACGCTGTCGCCGTGCACGACATCGAGGCCGCGATGTTCGGGACCTCGCTGGGCGTGTCGCTGGACAGCGGGATACCTGCCCCTGCGGGGCACCAGCACCACCTTCGAGCCATCAATGCGGTGCGCGGCGCCGGCTCGATCGCGCTCGCCGTTGAGCAGGGGCTCATCACGAAGGGCCTCATGCACACGCTCG
The DNA here is from genome assembly GCA_964354945.1 of uncultured Eubacteriales bacterium. Lineage (GTDB taxonomy): Bacteria > Actinomycetota > Coriobacteriia > Anaerosomatales > CAVXGS01 > CAVXGS01. The sequence continues at coordinate 1,770 of CAYHCN010000375.1, read as the reverse complement.
TGAAGACGGAGACCCCGTTCGTGCTCGCAGGCTCGATCCGGGACGACGGGCCGCTGCCTGATGTCATCACCGACGTGATGATCGCCCAGCGCGAGATGCGAGCGTACTGCCAGAACGCGAGCGCGTGCCTGATGTTCTCGACGATGCTGCACTCCATCGCCACGGGGAACATGCTCCCCGCAAGCGTCACGGCGATCTGCGTCGACATCAACCCGGCCGTCGTGACCAAGCTGGCCGACCGCGGCAGCTGGCAGACCATTGGCGTCGTGACCGACGTCGGGCTGTTCCTCGAGCAGCTCGCAGCGGAGCTCGCCGACTGACACACTGTCCCCTTCACCGGCCAACTTCTTCCACCAGAACGGCATAGCGCTCGCTCACTGGAAGGCCATGGGGAATGTCCGCACACTCACTTTGTCGGTCCTGCTCGCTGCTGCCCTCGTTGCAGTGATGCTGACCGCCGCGCCGCACTCTGTCTCAGCCGAGGCGACCGCCTCGAAGAACGCATCGTTCCCCGCTGCACCGGCTTCCGCGACGCAGCCGGCGACGGCACCCACCGCCGCACCTCCGAAGCGTGACGCCGCTCGCGAGAAGCGCGAGCTGCAGCAGGCCAAGGCCGAGCTCGCCAAGCTACAGAAAACGTACCGCTACCTGGATGGAATCGCGCTGAGAATCGATCCGACGCCCCAGGACGCCCAAGCCGTTGCGTACTACACCGACAACGAGATCGTCATCAACCCCGATCACATCGCGAGCATAGAGAAGATCCTCGCCCACGAGGTCTGGCACATCATCGACTGGCGCGATAACGGCCGCCTCGACTGGGGAGAGGATCTCCCGCCGAGCAACACGTCAACCTACCGCTCGAGGTACTGACCCCAGAACGGCTTCGGCTCGGTGTACGGCGCGCTCGGGCCCTTGATCAGGTTCTCCGGCACGTGCGGACCGATGTTGTCGGTACCCGCGTACTTCTCGGTGTACGGCGCGAACGGCTTCACGAGGTTCGAGGGAACATGCGGACCGATGTTCGCCGTACCTGCATACGGCTCGGTGTACGGCGCGAACGTCGACGCACCGCCGAACTCGTCTACATAGGCAAGCGCCACGGATGCCACGGCGAGAGTCAGGGCAAGTGCGAACACGAACACGACGAAGCCGAACCAGTGCGATCTCTTCGACGTCATGACCAACACCCCCTTACGGGTCCCTTTGAACGGGGACCCGTCTACTCATCTTCTTGCCGAACCGCTCGAACTCTCGGATAACAAATCGCGAATAGTCGGGTACGAATGATGTGGAAGGGTGCTCCGGGGGGAGGCTCCCAGAATGTCGCCGAGCGGTGACATCAGTGTGTGTGGACTTGTCGTGCGGCCGCGCGAGCACGTGCTTCTGGTACAGGGGCATGAGATCGAGCTGACCTGCCGCGAGTTCGAGATCATCACCCGCCTTGCCGAACACCCCGGCTGGGTGTTCTCGGCGACCCAGCTGTGCGACGAGAGCGACGAAGCCGACTACTCCCCCGAGTCGGTCAGCGTGCACGTCTCCCGACTCCGTCACAAGCTGTCGGTCGCCGGCGCGGAGGACGTCGTCGAAACCGTCAGGGGCTCGGGCTATCGCCTCCGCCGGACTGTTGCGGAGATCGAGGGCGGAGACGGGATCCACGCTCTCGACAGCTCGCGTCGCCGGCTGCGAGATGCGTCATGGCAGCTCCACGAGGCCGCCCTCGAGGCCGAGCACGCAGGCAGCGATGAGCAGCTCGAGGCCGTCGCCGAG
>CAYHCN010000374.1:0-2276 GCA_964354945.1 uncultured Eubacteriales bacterium | reverse complement strand
GAGCTCTGTCGTCCCGGCGCCTGGAGCCCCAGCCCGACGGAAGGCGAGCCCTTCCCGCCTCGGCGGCGAAGTCCGATTCGTTGTACGCGTACTTCCCGGAAGACTCCAAGAACAGCCGCGCGGACGCCGCATACGTGAGCAACGGCCTGACCCTCACACCGGTGTTCACCAGCCGAGAGGCCGAGATCTACCGGATCGAAGCGAAGTAGGCGCTGCTCGCCGCCAGGGCTAGAGTTCGGCTAGCACCTCGGTCGCCGCTGCGACGAACGCGTCGATCTCCTCGTCGGTGTGCGCGAGCGAGACGAAACACGCCTCGAACTGGCTCGGCGCGAGCCAGAACCCTCGGTCGAGCATGCCTCGGAAGTAGCGGCCGTACTTGTCGGTGTCGGAGGTCGATGCCGTGGCCCAGTTGGACACGTCGAGGTGGGTGAAGAACATCGTCGACATCGAACCGACGCGGTTGCAGGCGACGTGGACGGGCGCGCTGCCCGCGGCGCGGCACAGGCCGTCGGCGAGCTTCTTGCCCTTGCGCTCGAGATCGTCGTAGACACCGGGCTGCGAAAGCGCCGCAAGCGTCGCGAGGCCGGCGACCATCGCCACCGGGTTCCCCGACAGCGTGCCCGCTTGGTACACGGGCCCGACCGGTGCGAGCTTCTCCATGATCTCGCGCTTCCCGCCGAAGGCCCCCACCGGGAAACCTCCGCCGATGATCTTGCCCAGCGTGGTGAGGTCCGGCGTCACGCCGTAGAGCTCCTGCGCCCCGCCGAGCGACACGCGGAAGCCGCTGATGACCTCGTCGAAGATGAGCACGACGCCGTAGCGGTCGCACAGGTCGCGCAGACCCTGCAGGTAGCCCGGCTTGGGCGGCACGACACCCATGTTGCCGGCGATCGGCTCGAGGATGATCGCGGCGATCTCGTCGCCTTCGGTCTCGAGCGCGTGGGCGACCGCGTCGAGGTCGTTGTACGGGAGCACGACCGTGTCGGCCACGGTGCCGGCGGTCACGCCGGGGGTCGACGGGATGCCGAGCGTCACGAGGCCGGAGCCCGCCGCGACGAGCAGCGAGTCGGAGTGGCCGTGGTAGTTGCCCTCGAACTTGATGTACTTGTCGCGACCGGTGTGGCCGCGGGCAAGTCGGATGGCGCTCATCGTCGCCTCGGTGCCGCTCGACACGAAGCGGACCTCGTCGATGCTGGGGACGGCCTTGGCAACAGCCTCGGCCATCGTGACCTCGATGCACGTCGGCGCACCGTAGCTGGTGCCCTTGGGCAGCTGCTCGCGCACCGCATCGAGCACCGGCTCGTACGCGTGGCCGAGGATCATCGGCCCCCACGATGCGACGAAGTCGACGTACTCGCGCCCGTCGATGTCCCAGATGTGACTGCCCTTCGCCTTCTCGACGAAGCGCGGCTCGATGCCGACGCTCTTGTACGCCCGGACCGGCGAGTTCACGCCACCGGGAATCAGCGAGCAGGCCTGAGCGAAGTACTCCTGGGAACCCTGGGGCATGAGATGAGCCTTTCGTGACCGTCCGCGCTGTTGCGATCGCCAGCGAATGCGGAGCCGACGGGGTACCTCGGCATGATAGCGCAGGCGCCTTCGCCGAGGCGTGAGTCACGCGCCGCTGTCACCGCGCGCTATCGAGACTCCTGCCGAGAACGAGAGGCACGACCACCCAGCAGCGCGAGCGCGCGACGGCCCCCCGGCATCGCAAGCGCCCGGTAGAACCCCCGGCGAAGCACGGCCTGACGTCCGACGCGAACGAGGCCTCGGCGAAGGTCGCTATTCGAGATGGCGCCCTCGGATTCGGCCTGCACCCGCGTGAGCAGCCTGCGAAGCTGCGCGACCTGCACGTCGTCCACCGAACGGCTGGCCTGACCGCGACTCACCCGGAACGAGACCAGCTCGTCGGGGATGAAGTAGATCTCACCCTGCCCGAGGATGCGAAGCGCGAACTCGAGGTCGAGCACCGCAGGCCACGACTCGTCGTACCCTGCGACCGCGCGCACCGCGTCCGTGCGCACGAGCAGCGCGCTGGGCTCGCCGAGAAGGTTGCGCCCCGCGCGCACGAGCTCGCGCTCGAGGTCCGGGCGGGACATCACGCCCTCGCGCCACCGGGGCCCGCGGGCCACGAGACGCCGGCCTTCCTCATCGATGATGGCGCGCCGCGACGTAACCAGCGCAACGCGGGGGTCGGCCATGGCGCGGACCTGCCGCTCGATGGCATCGGGCGCGAGAACGTCATCGGCGTGGAGCAGCTTCACGTAGTCGCCGCG
>CAYHCN010000373.1:0-2283 GCA_964354945.1 uncultured Eubacteriales bacterium | reverse complement strand
TGTACAAGGCGTCGCTCCCCGAAGCGCTTCAGACCGGTCTCAACGAGGACAACGTTGCTACCTCGTTCGTCGTCTATCCCGCCGAGGGAGTGAACCCGGACACGCTCGCGACCATCATCGGGTTCAGGGTCGGCGGCGTGAGCGCGACCGGCCCCCTGGCCTTCCAACGCCAGATCGTGAGCCAGCTCCGCATCTTCACGACGATCATCTTCGGTATCGCCGTCGTGTCGCTGCTGGTGGGTGGCCTCTCGGTCATCAACACGATGACGATGTCGGTCTCGGAGCGGACCCGCGAGATCGGTATCCGCAAGGCCATCGGGGCGACCGATGGTGCGATCATGCGCCAGTTCATCGCCGAGGCTGCAGTGATGGGGCTCATCGGCGGCCTCAGCGGACTCGCGCTCGGCTGGCTCGTCGCCAGTGGCATGAACGTCGTCGGCGAGGCGAGCGGCAACCAGATCTTCCTCGTGACCAACCGGCTCGCGCTCGGCTCGGTGCTATTCGCGCTCGTCCTCGGCGTGGTCAGCGGGCTGTACCCTGCGTACCACGCGGCGAGCCTCAATCCTGTCGTCGCGCTGAGGCACGAGTAGGGGATGGCGATGGACGAGCGGGCCGAAGTCATGCAGGCGCAGACCCGGGTGCACGCGATCCCCGAGGTGGCCGACCCGATCGTACGCGCCGTCGACTTGCACAAGCGCTATCAGCTCGGGCGCGACAACTTCGTCGACGCGCTTCGGGGCGCCTCGGTCACAGTCGACCGCGCCGAGATGGCCGCGATCATGGGGCCGAGCGGTTCGGGCAAGTCGACGCTCATGCACATCGCCGGCTGTCTCGACGATCCCGATTCCGGCGAGGTGTGGCTCGCGGGCAAGCGCGTTGACGAGTATCGCGGGCGTGCGCTCGCGCACCTGCGCGGCCACGACATCGGCTTCATCTTCCAGGGCTTCAACCTGATTCCCACGCTGAACGCACTCGACAACGTGGCGCTGCAGGCCGAGTACGCCGGAGCCCGACGCCCCGACGCATTGCGCCGGGCCGAGGATGTGCTCGAGGTGGTCGGGCTCGCCGACCGGATGCGTCACGCGCCGAGCGAACTATCGGGAGGCCAGCAACAGCGCGTTGCCATCGCACGCGCACTGGTGAACGATCCCGCGATCGTGATGGGCGACGAGCCCACCGGCGACCTGGATACCGGGACGAGCGCCGAGATCGTCGAGACGATGCGCCGTATCAACCTCGAACGGGGGACCACATTCCTCATCGTCACCCACAATCCGGAAGTCGCCGAGGCGTGCGACCGCACCATCCGGATGCGCGACGGCGTCGTCATCGACGACGGTCACGGAGCCTGATCACCCCACCGGCATTGCAACTCGCCTCTGAAGCGGTGTCAGGTTTGCGCCGACATTAAGGGGGAGAGGCCGAAGCGCCGCTCATCTGTGGTGCGGCGCAAGCGGGAGGTGTGGTGCAGTCATGGCAGAGGAGACCCCTGGGTTCGAGGGGCTCGGCGTCCCCGGCGAGCTCTCGGTAGCGCTGGTCGAGCCCGCGCCGGCGATCGAGCCGGGCGTGGGTCTTTCCGAGGACGTGCTGCACCCGGGCGCCACCGGCGTCCGCCGCCCCCGCGCGACCCGCATACCCGTGCCCGCCGGGACACCCGTGATCCTGCTTGTGTCGAGCGGCCCGAGCGAGCGGCCCGCGTCTTACGTCGCTATGCCCGACCTTCGCACGGTCGGCATCGAGTCGGCGACCCGCAAGGCTGCCAGGCTCGGCCTGGTGCTCCAGGCCTCGCCCACCTACGCTCCCGGCGTTCGCCAGAACTCGGTGGCGCTCCAGTATCCCGACCCCGGGCACAGGGTGCAGTCCGGGACGACGGTGAGCGTACTCATCTCGAACGGGCGCAAGCCGCCCAAGGGTGTTGTGACTCAGCTGCCCGATCTGGTCGGCTCCCTGGCGGGCGACGCCGAGCATTCGGTGCTCGCGATGGGGCTCCGCCCGGTCGTCATGCGCACCTCGCATCCGACCGCGCATCCGGAGGTCGTGTTCGCGCAGCTGCCGAACGCGTCAGCCGCGACGAAGCGTTCCGCCGGCGGTTTCATGCGCGTCGTGTTGTGGGCCGTCGTCGCGGTCGTCGTCACGCTGTCGCTGGCGACGGCCGTCTCGATGTACGTCTCGAGCGCGCGCTAGATCAGCCCACCGGATTGCCTCGTCGGAACCGTGCCGCTACCTTGCGGTGTACTGGTTGCGGACGTCCTGGACCAGCATGCCGTCGGAGACTTCGAGGAT
>CAYHCN010000372.1:0-2284 GCA_964354945.1 uncultured Eubacteriales bacterium | reverse complement strand
GCGGTGATGGCCCGGGCGGCGGTCGCCCATGCTGCGCTCTCGGGTCGCGACGCCGCGGCTCCCGCGGATGTGGCGCGCATCGCTCCGCTCGTGCTGGCCCACCGTCTCCGTCGCCGAGCGTTCGACGACCCGGCGCCGAATGGCGAGACGGTCGAGCGCCTGGTGAACGACGTGCTCGGTAGTGATGCCGATTCGACCGAGGGCCTCGACATCATTGCGACGACCCACGGGTTCACAGGCTCGGAACGCGAGCCCGCCGAGGGGACCCCGTCGCCTGCGACTGACCTCGCGAGGCGATTCGAGCAGGTGAGGCGCACGACGGAGGGAACGACGCAGCGCACGACGTCTGGTGATGCGCGAGGTCGATACGCGCGCGCCGAGCCGATGCGCACGCCGACCAACGACGTCGCGCTCGACGCCACCGTCCGAGCGGCGGCACCTCACCAGGTCGCGAGAGGGCGTGGGGCGAACGCTGTCTCGATCGAGCCGGAGGATCTCCAGTCGAAGATACGCGCCCGCAAGGTGGGCGTATCGATCGTGCTGTGCGTCGACGCGAGCGGGTCGATGGGAGCCACCAAGCGGATGCAGGCGGCCAAGGGCGCGGCGCTCGCGCTCCTCGAGCAGGCCTACCAACGCCGGGACCGGGTCGGCATGGTGACCTTCCGGGGAGACTCGGCCGAGCTCGTGCTCACACCCACGTCGAGCATCGATCTGGCGGCACTCAAGCTCAAGCATGTCCGGACGGGCGGTTCGACCCCTCTCGCGCACGGCATGCTCAAGGCTCTCGAGGTGCTTGCAGCCGAGCTGCGACGCGACTCCGAGGTCGTACCCTGGCTCGTGCTCGTCACGGACGGGCGGGCGAACGTGGGCGTGAGCGGCGGCTTGGGCAGTGACGATGCAATCGAAGCTGCGGCCCGCGTGCGAGACGCGGGCGTGCACGCACTCGTCATCGACACACAGGCCACGGCGACGATGAGTCCTGCCCGTGACATCGCTCGCGCCGCCGGAGCTGACTACATCCACCTCGGCAGCATCGATCCCGAGACCCTTGCAAGTGCGGTTCGAGCCCGGCTCTAGGCGCGCGAATCTCCTCACAGCGCCGAAGGCGGCCCAGCTGGCCGCCTTCGTGGTCTCTCGGCTTGGAGTGGGCCGATAAGCCGGATTCTGTCGTGGACGATCATCTATCTGGGACCGCCGTCGCCGACGGCCTCACGCGGGCTTACCCGAGCGCCGGCCGGGCCAGCCTTGGCCGCTCCTATTTGCCCTTGCTTCAGGTGGGGTTTGCCAAGCCGCCACGTTGCCGTGGCGCTGGTGCGCTCTTACCGCACCGTTTCAGCTTTTCTCCCGCTTTCGCGGGGGAGTCTTCTTTTCTGTGGCACTTTCCGTCGGGTCGCCCCGCCCTGGCGTTACCAGGCACCTTGCCCTGCGAAGTCCGGACTTTCCTCACACCCGAAGGCGCGCGATCGCCCAGCCCACTCCACACCCATTCTAGCAGCGAGGGCCGTGCCTTCGCGGGTCGTGTCCGTGAGCGGACTGGTCGCACAAGGCGCTGCCCCGCGCAGACACACGAAAGCCACTCGATTCGAGCGGCTTTCGAAGCGGTCGATGTGACTCGAGTTTCCGCGGAGTGGTCCTCTCGGACCCGCAGCTCAGTCCTACCTGGCGATCAGGATCAACACGAGCATCGCGACAAGGACGATTCCCACTGCTCCGAGCAACCACCAGATCAGGCGGCCAGGCCCCTTGCTGTCATCCGACATGGATCACTCCTCCTCTCGGGTTGCACCGAGCGTATCACCCGGCCGGTCGACAGGGGAGAGCCGGTGAGGCAGCGGCCGATGTGAGGCGCGTTGGCTTGCCCGGTCTATTGCGGACATACTCATGAAGAGCTGCGGCAGTGAGGGGGTTCGCGATGGACGATCGATACTTGTGGGTGCTGGGCGTGGTGCTCGCCGTTGTCATCATCTACCTGCTGTACTTGTTCCTGAAGGGCGTTCGCGAAGGAATGAAGTAGCGACTACGCCGTGTCGTGCCGTCCTTGCGCCTGCAGCTTCGCCCAGGTGTCCTTGAGGGTCAGCGTCCGGTTGAACACGGGCGCGCCGGGCGTGGAGTCGGGATCCGCGCAGAAGTAGCCGAGTCGCTCGAACTGCACGGTCTCGCCCACCGGTGGGTGGGCGAGGGATGGCTCCACGAAGCAGCCCCGGAGCACGGTCTCGGAATCGGGGTTCACGTCCTCGAAGAGTTCGCGGCCGTCGGCGCCGGGGTACGGGCTGGCGAAGAGGTG
>CAYHCN010000371.1:0-2292 GCA_964354945.1 uncultured Eubacteriales bacterium | reverse complement strand
GGCGGCGGACTGCATCCTGTTGGGGGCGGCGCTGGGCGGACTGGCCAGCGTAGTGGTCGCCGTGTTTCGTCGCGGGGCCGGTGTGACCGTGCTCGCCGTGCTGATGACCGCATCCTACCTGCAAGGCTACATGGCGAAGATGTTCGATCTGCCCATATGGGTGGAGCGGTACTCGCTCTTCAGCGCCTTCGGCAATCCGTACGTGGAGTGGGCGGGGTTGGGTCAGACGATCCTGCTGTTGGCGTTGGCCGTGGGGGGCGCGGTCCTAGCGGCGGCCATCGCCGAGCGAACACCGAAGGTGGCGTAGAGAACACGCAGGCTCGAAGCCCTGCTCGTCCAGAGAAGAGATCGTCTTGTCGATTCTAGATGCGGTTGGACCAGCCCGTGGCGTGGGCCTCGAGAGGCTTCAGCGAGACGCGTTCGGCTACTTCCTCGAGCTCACGAACGAACACAACGGCCTCGTCCCCGACAACACGCGTCCGGATTCGCACTGCAGCATCGCGGCCGTCGGGCTGGGTCTTGCAACCTACCCCGTGGCCGTCGAGCGCGGCTTCATCGCCCGGGCGCGGGCTGTGGAGCGCGTGCGTGCGACAGTGCGCTTCTTCTACGAGGCACCGCACGACGGGGAGCGAGACGGTACCGGCCACCGCGGCTTCTACTACCACTTCCTCGACATGGAGCGCGGCCGGCGTGCTTGGCGCTCCGAGCTCTCCACGCTCGACTCCGCATTCCTCATCGCAGGTATGCTCGCCTGCTCGAGATACTTCGAACGCGACACGCCACAGGAACGCGAGATCCGCGATCTCGCCGAGGAACTCTATGCCCGCGTCGACTGGGAATGGGCATGTGACGGCGATCTCATCGTCAGGCACGGGTGGCGGCCGGAGCGCGGCTTCCTCCCGTATGGCTGGACTGGCTACAACGAGGCCCTGCTCCTGCTCGTACTTGCGCTCGGCTCGCCGACCCACCCGATACCGGCGGAGGCGTACGCGCGATGGACGAGCACGTACCGCTGGAAGAAGCTCTACGACCAGGAGCTGCTGTACGGCGGGCCGCTGTTCGTGCACCAGCTGTCGCACGTCTGGATCGACTTCCGAGGCATCCAGGACGACTACATGCGGGGCCGCGGTCTCGACTACTTCGAGAACAGTCGGCGCGCGACGTGCGTGCAGCAGGCGTACGCGATCCGCAACCCGCGCGGTCTTCGCGGCTTGGGTGAGAACGTGTGGGGAGTGACGGCGAGCGACGGCCCTGGCCCGGCGACGCGAGTTGTCGATGGGCGCGAGCAGCGCTTCTACGGGTATCGCGCCCGGGGGGTGCCCTGGGGCCCCGACGACGGCACCATCGCTCCGTGGGCGGCAATCGCTTCGATTCCCTTCGCCCCCGAGATCGTGCTGCCCGCCATCGCCGAGTTCCACGAACGCTACCCGCACATCGAGAGCAGGTACGGATTCAAATGCAGCTTCAACCCGACGTTCCACGTCTCGGGCGACGCTACGGGTTGGGCGTCGGCAAACGACTACGGGATCGACCAGGCGCCGATCGTGCTCATGATCGAGAATCATCTCACCGGGCTCCTCTGGGACTTGATGAAGAGCTGCCCGCACATCCAGCGTGGCCTGATACGCGCAGGTTTCAGCGGTGGATGGCTTGAACCAGCGCGGGAGCCCGCGGATGGGCGTGGGCTGTGAATCCGCACGCCCGACGCGCCTAGGCGACGGCGCTCGGATCCGGGCCTGCTGCCAGCACCTCGGGCGACACGTGCCCGGCGTACTGCTCGAAGTTCTCGCGGAACATCTCGGCGAGCTTGCGGGCCGACTGGTCGTAGGCGGCCCCGTCGGTCCAGCTGGCGCGGGGGTCGAGCACGTCTGCCCCGGCTGCACTGCACTCGTGCGGGACGAGCACCTTGAAGACGGGGTGCGGCGTGAAGCCGGACCCAGCCAGCGAACCGTCCAGGGCCGCCCCGATAAGCGCCCGGGTGAGCTCGATGCTCATGCGGTGGCCCACGCCGTAGGGCCCGCCCGTCCAGCCGGTGTTCACCAGCCAGCAGTCCGTCTCGTGCCAGCCCAGCCGCTCGGCCAGCATCTTGGCATAGAGCGAGGCGTGCAGCGGCATGAAAGGGGCCCCGAAGCAGGCGGAGAAAGTGGGGCGCGGCTCGTCGACGCCCACCTCAGTGCCTGCGATCTTGCTCGTGAAGCCGGAGAGGAAGTGGTATCCGGCCATCTCGGGCGTCAGCCTCGCAATGGGGGGCAGTACGCCGAAGGCGTCGCAGGCGAGGAAGAAGACGTTGCG
>CAYHCN010000370.1:0-2292 GCA_964354945.1 uncultured Eubacteriales bacterium | reverse complement strand
CGCGACGCGCGGAACCGTTCGAAGGGCCGTCGATCGAAGTGCGCATCGGCATGTTCTGCGACATGTACAAGCCGTACACAAGCGGCGTCACGAACCATATCTCGCTGTACAAGCAGCGGTTCGAGGAGCTCGGCCACGAGGTGTGCGTGTTCACCTTCGGGGACCGCGATTACGCGGACGACGAGGCGTGTGTGTTTCGCTCCATCGGGCTTTCGTGGGGAGACACGGGGTGGAACTTCGCCCTCGATCACTCCCGAGAGGCCAAGGTGGTCGCGGCTACTCTCGACGTGTTTCACGTCCACCACCCGTTCCAGTCGGGGCGCATCGCCATCCGTATGGCCGCCGACCACCGCATTCCGCTCGTGTTCACCAACCACACCCGGTACGACCTGTACTCCGACGCCTACGCCGGCTATGTCCCGAGACCCCTGCGCTACGCGTTCCTCCAACGCACGCTGCGCGACGTGTACCGCAAGGCGGGACTCGTGATCGCACCGTCGGCAGGAATCGCCGAGTGGCTCGCCGACCTCGACGTGTGCGACCGCGTCGAGGTGATCCCCAACGGCGTCGACACGCGGCCGTTCGCGCATCCCGCGTCGCCGGTGAGCCGTGCCTCGCTCGGCTTCTCGGACGAGGACGTGGTGCTCACCTATGTGGGACGCGTCGCTCCCGAGAAGAACAGCGTGCGGCTCGCCGAGGCATTCGCACTCGCCGCAGAGTCCGCTCCCAACCTCCGCTTGCTGGTCGTCGGCGACGGCCCTTCGCGCGAGATCGCCGAAGACGTCCTCGCTGGTGCCGGCGTCTCCCAGCTGACCCGCTTCGTCGGCTTGCAGCCCTACGAGCGGATTCCCGACTTCGAGGCCGCGGCGGACGCGTTCGTCACTGCATCGGTCTCCGAGGTCCATCCGCTGGTCGTACTCGAAGCGATGGCGGCCGGCCTCCCTGTGATCGGCGTGGTCTCTCCGGGCGTCGCCGACACCGTCGACGACGAGGTCACCGGGCTTCTCGTCCCCACCGACGACGCAGCCGAGATCGCCGCCCGGATGCTCCGCCTCGCCGAGGACGCGGAGTTGCGCGCGCGGCTCGGGGCCGCGGCCCGGTCCGAGTCGGAGCGCTACGACCTCCCCCACACCGCCGACCTCCTGCTCGATCGGTACGAGCGGCTCGTCGCCGCGAGGAAACGGGCGTGACGAGCGAGCAGCTCACTGCGGCGCTGCAACTGGGCGTTGCGGCGTTCTTCGTCGGCCTCTCCGGGGCGATGTCGCCGGGCTCGTATCTCACCGTGACTATCGCTCGGACGATGCGCAAAGGCCCTCTTTCGGCGAGCCTGATGCTCGTCGGTCACGCGGCGCTGGAGGCCGTCCTGCTCGTGGGATTCGCCTTCGGTCTCGACCTGTTCCTGAAGCAGCCCAACGTCGTCACCGCACTGTCCGTGATCGGCGGGGCGGTCCTGTTGTGGATGGCGTGGGGGCTTGGCAAGGGCGCGTGGACCGGATCGATCGTGTCCGATCTCGAGCACTCCGAAGAGGCCGCCGTGAGGGAGTCGGCCGCCGGACCGATCGCCGAAGGCGCCCTGGTGAGTCTGTCGAATCCGTGGTGGACGCTGTGGTGGGCAACAATCGGGGTCAAGCTTGCTTCGGATGCGCTCGCCATCGGGCCCGCGGGCATCCTCGCGTTCTTCATCGGCCACGAGCTGGCGGACGTCGTTTGGTACGGCTTCGTGATCTTCGGCGTCTCGCGGGGGCGCGGTCTGCTCTCGCCGCGCGTCTACCGCGTCGTGATGGGCGTTCTAGCGGCCTTCCTGGTCGTCCTCGGTGCCCGGTTCCTCGCATCCGGTATCGGCGGGATCCGCGGGTTCTAGCTCCTCCGACGCCGCCGCGCGGACGCGAGACCAGAAGAACGGGATCACCGCAAGGGTCAGGACCGGGACGAGTAGTCCTGCCGATCCGGCCAGCCACTGCGCGATCGTGCTCAGCGGACCAACCCCGGACCCGGACCACAGGACGGGCGACACGGCTGCGAGCATCACCGCGAACAGCAGCCCAAGCACCAGCCGCCTCGTCGTCGCGTCCATTCGATAGAGCTCCTGGAAGGTCGCCTGATAGCCGAGCAGCTGCATGCGCGTCGTGGGGATGTTCAGAAGCGGGTCGGCCAGCCGGGTCTGGAATGTGAACCCCGGCTCGTCGCCCATGAGGTCCACCCAGGTCACGACAGCCTCGTCGCGTTTCGTCTCGTCGACGTAGAGAGCGATCGGGTACTGCGGGCCCTGCGTGCCGTACTGCTCGAGCGGAC
>CAYHCN010000369.1:0-2316 GCA_964354945.1 uncultured Eubacteriales bacterium | reverse complement strand
TGCACAGCCGACTGCTCGAGCGTGCGGTCAAGATGAACGACGAGCTGGGTGGCGGCTCGCTCACCGCGCTGCCGGTCATCGAGACCCAGGCCGGTGACGTCTCGGCGTACATTCCGACCAACGTCATCTCCATCACCGACGGGCAGATCTTTCTGCAGTCCGACCTGTTCTTCCGAGGCATCCGCCCTGCCATCAACGTGGGCATCTCGGTGTCGCGCGTCGGAGGCAACGCGCAGATCAAGGCGATGAAGCAGGTCGCGGGCTCGCTCAGACTGGACCTCGCGTCCTTCCGGGAGCTCGAAGCGTTCGCGCAGTTCGGCTCGGACCTCGACAAGTCGACCCAGAACCAGCTCAACCGAGGCGAGCGTCTCGTCGAGCTGCTCAAGCAGGGCCGGTACGTGCCAATGCCCGTCCAGAACCAGGTCATCGCGATCTACTGCGGTACCAAGGGCTACCTCGACGATATCGAGCCCGATCAGGTCCTGGACTTCCGCGACGGCGTGATCGAGTACCTCAACGCGTCTCACCCCGAGATCGGCGAGGCCATCGCGTCCGAGAAGGTCATCTCCGACGACACCGAGGCCAAGCTCACCGCAGCTATCCAGCAGTACAAGACGATCTTCGCTGCGGGCGAGGAGTAGGCGAGTATGGCGACGCTTCGCGACATCAAGCAGCGCATCGTGAGCGTCCAGTCGACGCGGCAGATCACGCGCACCATGGAGATGGTTGCGACGGCCAAGATCCGCCGGGCTCAGGACCGCATCGAGAACGCGCGGCCCTACGCCTTCGCGCTTGCCGATGTCCTCGGCAACGTCGTGCGCTACGTGCCCGACCTCAAGCATCCGCTGCTCGAGGTCCATGCGGAGCGCCGGCGCGTCGTCTACATCGCCGTCGCATCCGACCGAGGTCTCGCCGGAGCGTTCAACACGAACATCATCCGCATGACCGAGGCTGCGATGACCGCCGAGGCGGAAGCCGGCGTCGAGACCGAGCTCGTGACCATCGGCAAGAAGACGCTTACGTACTTCCGGTACCGCGGGGTCGAGCCGGCGCTGGCACTTCGAGACATGAGCGACAAGCCGGACTTCTCGCACGCACGCGAGATCGCCGACTGGCTCATCGAGCGCTACACCGCGGGTGAGATCGACGGCGCCTACATCCTGTTCAACCGATTCAAGAACGTCGCCGAGCAGAAGCCCGAGCAGCACCAGCTGCTGCCGATCGAGTCCTCCGTGCTGCAAAGCGCCGAGGAAGCGGTCGAGGAGCGCGGCATCAACCTGGAGTACCTCTTCGAGCCATCAGCGCCCGTGGTGCTCTCCGACCTGTTGCCGTACTACCTCGAGGCGCTGGTCTACCGTGGTCTGCTCGAGAGTGCGGCGTCCGAGCAGGGCGCCCGCCGCACGGCGATGAAGTCCGCGACCGACAATGCGAGCGAGATGATCACCACGCTGACGCGCAGCTACAACCGTGCTCGTCAGGCCGCAATCACCACCGAGATCGCTGAGATCGTCGGCGGTGCCGCGGCTCAGGAGGAGGAGTAGATGGCAACCAACAGCAACGGGCAGAATGTCGGGCGCATCGTCCGCGTCGTCGGCCCGGTCGTCGACGTTGAGTTCGATCCGGACAAGATGCCCGGTATCTACAACGCGCTGACCGTCGACGGCACGACCGAAATGGGCGAGATACACCTGCTTCTCGAGGTCGAGCAGCACCTCGAGGGTGGCGTGGTCCGCGCGGTGGCCATGGACGGTACCGACGGCGTGACCCGCGGCATGGACGTGATCGACACCGGGGCTGCGATGCAGATGCCGGTAGGCGCTGCGACCCTCGGCCACATCTGGAACGTGCAGGGTCAGTGCATCGACGGTGAGGACGTCGAGGTCAAGGAGACCTACGGAATCCACCGAGAGCCTCCCGGCTACGACCAGCTCGAGCCGGAGACCCAGATCTTCGAGACCGGCATCAAGGTCGTCGACCTGCTCGAGCCCTACATCAAGGGTGGCAAGACCGGCCTGTTCGGCGGGGCGGGCGTCGGCAAGACCGTCATCATCATGGAGCTCATCAACAACCTCGCCATGGAGCACGGCGGCACCTCCGTGTTCACCGGCGTCGGCGAGCGCACCCGTGAGGGCACCGACCTGTGGATCGAGATGAAGGAGTCGGGCGTCATCAACAAGACGGCGCTCGTCTACGGCCAGATGAACGAGCCTCCCGGAGCGCGTCTGCGCGTGGGTCTGTGCGGCCTGACCTCGGCGGAGTACTTCCGCGACCAGGGCCAGGACGTGCTGCTGTTCATCGACAACATCTTCCGCTTCA
>CAYHCN010000368.1:0-2334 GCA_964354945.1 uncultured Eubacteriales bacterium | reverse complement strand
GTCGGGGGGATAGGGGAAGAACGGCGACGCGATCAGCACCTTCACCGAGAAGCACCCCCCAGAACCGCCTCTCGGTAGAGCGAGACCAGCTCCGCCGCCACGTCATCCCACGTCGGGTGGGCGTCGTAGACAGCCCGAGCTTCCTCGGAGAGCCGCACGCGGAGTGCGTCGTCTCGCAGGAGCCGACGAAGGTGCGTCTCGGCCTGTTCCCACGAACCGGGCTCTGCAAGCAATGCGCCCGCCGTCAACACCTGGCGTACGGGCTCGAGCCCGTACGCAACGATCGGCAGTCCGTGACTCGCCGCCTCGAGGAACACGAGGCCGTACGCTTCGACGGTGCTGAGCAGGCAGAAGACGTCCGCTTCCGAGTAGTAGCGCTCCAGCTCGTCTTCGCCGACGTAGCCGGCGATTTCAACTGCCAGCTCCAGGTTGGAGTTGCGTACGAACGACGTGATGGCCTCTCGCTCGCCGCCGTCCCCCCCAACGAGGACCAATCGCAGCGGCCTCTCGACATCGGCCACGAGTCGGGCGAAGCATCGAACAAGGTCAAGCTGGCCTTTGGAACGAGACAGCCTCCCCACCGAGAGGATGGACAGCGCATCTTTGCGATCGCGCGGTTCGGCAGGCGATGGCGGCGGTGCCAGCCGGGAAACCCCGAGCGACGTGACGCGAATGCGGGCCGGGGGGACACCGGCGTCGGTTGAGACGTGCCGAGCGGCGAACTCCGAGACGACGTGGACGTAGTCGACCGATCGACAGAGCCTTCGAATGGATGAGCGCATAGGGGCGGCCCACAGGCCCTCGTACGGATGGTAGAAGTACGTGAAGATGTGAGCGTTGCTCCGCGTCTGCCTGAAGATCCACTCGTTGGCCGCATACCACTCGCTGAACAGGAAGTGCACCACGTCGGGTCGGAACTCCTCGACGACGTCACCGACATCTGCGAAGAGGCCAGCTGGGAAATGGTAGAAGCCCGGCAGCGCCTGCGGGCGAAAGTGCTTTCGGTAGACGACGATCCCCTCGAGCCGCTCGCAATCGGCCAATCCCCCCCGGTACCTCGGCGGTGTGCTGTTGAAGTCGTACTTCGTGGTAAGAACGGCAACATCGTCGACATCGGGTTGGTCCACTACGCGTTGGGACACCTGCTCGAGCACCCGCTCGACGCCACCCAGATAGGGCTTGTAGGCCGGAGTGACATAGAGGATTCTCACGTCCGCGGGTCCGATCCCCGATGCCCGCCCACCTGGTCGGGCCGCATACGTCGCCTGGCAAGCGCGACCTTGGCCCTAGTGTAGAGGGGGTGCAGGACCCGCAGCGCGACATGGGCGGCGCGATTTCCCCCGCGCGAGGCCAACAAGGCTGTGGTCAGAGCCTCCGCACGCGTGGCCATGGGGGCAGGCAGTCGGCGCTCGACGCGGAACACGCGAACGAGCTGCGGGAACCAGCGCTGGAACATCAGGACTTGTTCCCGAGTCACGGTGGGCTGATCCAGTACCGTGTCGCTGAAGAAGTCCCAGCTCGGACGATTGGTGATGAGCCCGGCCTTCTCGCACTCCTCGTGTAGCTTCGTGCCGGGGAAGGGCCGAAAAATACTGTGCTGCATATCGTCGGGCGCAGCGGCTGCGTTGAGCTTGATCGTGTCAAGGATGGTCTGCGGTGTCTCGGCCGGCAGGCCCACCATGTTGAACGTCATGACACGCAGTCCGTAGGCCTGGCACAGCCGCACCCCGTCCACGATCTCCGTGTCGCTTATCCTCCTGCCGAGAATCTGGGTCCGGAAATGCTCGTTGCCGCTCTCCAGCCCGATCCTCACCTCCTTGCAGCCGGCTTGCGCGAGCAACCTGACCGTGTCCTCGTTGGCCAGGTTCGGCCTGAGATTGCAGACGAACGGCACGCCGACCTCACAAGGGAAACGCTCGGCGAACTCGACCGCCCACTCCCGGTGGAGGAACAGGATGTCGTCGTCGAAGTGGATCTCAGCAATGAAGCTGTACGAGTCAAGGATCTGGCGAGCCTCCCGCACCACGTAGTCGACGCTGTGGAATCGCACGGGCGGCTTGGGGTTCTTCATCGCCTGACGCAGCGCTCGATTGCAGCAGTACGTGCAGCTGTATGGACAGCCCCGGGATGCCATCATCATCGCCGCGCCGCCCCTCTCGTTGTACAAGCGGGGGTAGTCGAACAGGGTGCGGTCAGGCAAGGGCAAATCGTCGAGCTCCACCACCCGGCGGGGCGGCTCATTGAGTCCGGCTTCGTTGCCATCGCGCCAACCGAGCCCCCGGATGGCGTGGGCGCTGCCCCCCCGCGACAGCGTGTCGCAGAGTTCCAAGAGCA
>CAYHCN010000367.1:0-2336 GCA_964354945.1 uncultured Eubacteriales bacterium | reverse complement strand
CTTGTTGAGCGCGAGGTACACTTGCGCGTCAGCGAGGCGCACCTCCCTGCCGTCGACCGTGACCACGTCCACGTTGGGGTCGACCTTGGAGCCCAGTCCGACGACCGTCTCGCCGTTCACCGCAACGCGCCCGGCAGTTATGAGGTCTTCGCTCCCCCGCCGAGACGCCACTCCGGCGCGTGCGAGGTACTTCTGGACGCGCATCGGGACGATCCGCTGTTCGCCCCCGTCGGTCACCGGGCCGCCCGCACCTTAGTCCACCTCGGCGATGTCGTCTTCGCTGCTATCCCCGCCCAGGACGGGGCCCTCGGTGGCGGACAGGCGGTCCCTGATGGCGCGCTCGGTCTCTGGGTCGGGTGAGAAGTCCTCGAGGGGCGGCAGCTCGGCGAGGTCCTTCAGCCCGAAGCGCTCCAGGAAGGTTCGCGTGGTGCCGTAGAGGATCGCGTTGCCCCCCGCCTTGTCGCGGCCGACCTCGCGCACGAGACCCTTCTCCATGAGCGACGCGATAACGCCTTCGCTATTGACGCCACGGACCGCGTTCACGCCTTGCCGGGTCACCGGCTGGTGGTACGCGACCACCGCAAGCGCCTCAAGAGCAGCCTGGGATAGCCGCCTCGTGTCCCAGGACAGGACGTACTGGTCGACTATCTCGTGGTAGGCGGGGTGGGTATAGAGACGCCAGCCGCCGGCAACCTCGCGCAGCTGGAATCCGCGCTCGTCGGCGGCATACTCCTGCGCGAGTGCCGCGAGCGTCCGCTCGACCTCGCCTGAAGGCGCTTCGAGTATCTTCGCGATGCGGCTTCCCGCCACCGGCTCGTCGGAAACGAACAGCAGCGCCTCGATCGCGCCGCGGAGCTTTGAGGGTCCCTCGGTCACGAGTCCTCCTTGACGGGGTTCACATCGTTGATGGCGACGGAAGCGCCGGGCTCGGCGGTCACGACAACGTCCTGCTGCACGACAGACGCATCGGGCTCCGGCTCGTGGAACGCCCGTGCGGCTCGCTCCTCCTCCGGGATCTCCTCGACCAGTATGTCGGCGAAGTTCTCCTCCTGATGCAAGTCGGCCTCGGCCCGCTTGTACAGCTCGAGGATGGCGAGGAAGGTCACCACGAACACCTCGGGTGGGGCATCCGCGACGAGTTCAGCGAACCGAATGCGCTTCTCTCGCGACAAGCGGCGGGTGACATCGGAAGCGTGATCCTCGAGCGAGATCGCGACGCTCGCCACGTGCTCCGCCTCAAGCAGGAAGATCTCGCGACGGTGCTCGAGTTCGGCGCAGATGATCGCGAGATTGTGCAGCGTAACGCCCTCGAGGTAATCAGGCATCAGGTGCAAGAAGCGCTGCTCGAGCCCTGCCGAGCGAGCATGCATGTGCGCTTCGGACTCCATGCGCGCCGAGATCTCGGCGGCAACGCTCTTGAACTGCTTGTACGCGAGCAATCTCGCCACGAGGATGTCGCGGGCTTCCTCCGGCTCGAGGTCGTCGAGCTCGTCGCCGACGAAGTGCTCCTCCTTCGGCAGCAGCGCCGCAGCCTTGATCTCGAGAAGCGTGGCGGCGAGGACGATGAAGTCGCTCGCCACGTCGAGGTCGAGGTCCTTCATCCGGTCGATGTGATCGAGGTACTGGTCGGCGATGTCCGAGACCGAGATCGCCCCGACGTCGAGCTTCTGCCGCGAAACGAGGTACAGGAGCAGATCGAACGGCCCCTCGAACACCTCGGTCTTGACGGTTATCGCCACGCGAACGCCCCCCGTGCTCGTCGACGCGCCTAGGCGGGTGCGTCGTCGACGAACGACGGCGCGCTCGGCGCGTTCACGGCGTTCGGATCACGACGCTCGATACCCGCGGTGAGTTCGGTGCGCTGCGACACACCCGTCAGCTCGCGGCACACGGCGACGACGTCGTCGGTCACGGGCCGCACCCGCGCGGCCCCCGCCGCAAGAACCTCCCACGCGAACCCAGGCTGCGCGGCCAGATGGGCGCGCTTCTCCTGGAACGGCGCGAGGTAGGCGGTCAGGTCGTCGACGAGCTTCTTCTTGTGGGTGACGCAGCCGCACTCGGCGACTCGGCAGCAACGGTCCCACTCCGCGATCTCCCCGGCAGGAGCGATGAGCTTGTGTATCTGGTGCAGCGGGCAGATATCCGGGTCGCCCGGGTCGGTCTTGAGCTTGCGCGCAGGGTCGGTGATGCACGCCATGACCTTCGTGCGAATCTCCTCCGGCGAGTCGCTGATGAAGATGGCGTTACCGTACGACTTGCTCATCTTGCGGCCGTCGGTACCGGGGACGCGCGCGCCTTCCTCGGGGATGATCGCCTCGGGTTCCCGCAAGTAGTCG
>CAYHCN010000366.1:0-2350 GCA_964354945.1 uncultured Eubacteriales bacterium | reverse complement strand
CCCCGGTCGCGACGCGCGGTCACCCACGAGTGGACCAGGCCACTCAAGGTCGACCCGTGCGACGTTCGCGCGAGGTAGTAGTGAATCGTCGTGTGGATGGTCTGAGATGAACACTCGTAGCCCATCCGCTCGAAGAGCTCGGCAAGGTGCTCGTCCGAGAGCAGGTAGAAGAGCATGAGCACGTCGGCCTGCTTTGAGACCTTGTAGCGGTTGGGAGTGTCCCCCTCGGCGTGCAGGATCCGGTCGAGGCGCCCGATGTCGCCGTACTTCTCGCGGTACCCGTCCCAGTCGAACTCCTCGAGATCCTCGTAGCCTTCGAACTGGCTGATCACGCCGTCTTCGTGATACACGACCGTGAGCTTGCGGCTGATCTCGTCCCAGGCCTCGATCTCTTCGCGATCCAGCGAGAGGCGCTCCCAAAGCTCCTCGCGCCGGTCGGGGCGCAGCGCATCGAGGGCGTCCTGTGCCCGGCACAGCGTCCACGCCGCCATGACGTTCGTGTAGGCGTTGTTGTTGAGCCCCGGCTCCTCGGCATCCGGATAGCCATCGTGATACTCGTCAGGCCCCATCACGCCGAGAATCTCGTAGCGGTCCGTAAGCTTGTTGTACGTCGCGATGCTCGCCCAGAAGCGGGCAATCTCCACGAGCATCTCAGCACCCTGATCGCCGAGGAACTCTTCGTCCAACGTCGCTTGGTAGTAGGACCACACGTTGTAGGCGACCGCGACGTTGACGTGCCGCTGCAGGTGCGAGTTGTCCGGTTTCCACTCGCCTGACATCGGGTTCAGGTGATAGGTCTGGGTCTCCTCGACCCCGTTGGAACCGCTCTGCCACGGATAGAGCGCGCCGGCATGCCCCTCATTCCAGGCCAGCTGCCGCGCCTTGCCCAACCGGCGGTAGCGGTAGGTGAGCAGCGCGCGGGTGAGTGTGGGCAGGCGGTAGTTCACGAGCGGGAAGACGAATATCTCGTCCCAGAAGATGTGGCCGCGGTACGCCTCGCCGTGCAAGCCGCGTGCGGGCACGCCCACGTCCATATCGATCGAGTTGGGCGAGACGGTCTGAAGCAGGTGGAACACGTGGAGGTTGAGAACCATGCCGACCCGGTCGTTCTCTCCCGGCTCGACCGAGGTCTCGAAGCAGCGCCATAGCTGGTCCCAGACCAGCCCCTGAAACACCAGCAGGTCGTCGAAGGAGCGCGCGGCCGCCGCATGCACACGGGCCTCGGCGAGCGGCTCGGAGATCGCCTTGTCGCGGGAACCGAAGACCGCCGCGATCTTCTCGACCGTTACCGCTGCACCCTCCACCACGTCCACTATGAACGCGCACGACACGGACCCCGACGACGTCTCGTACGCGAACCCCGGCTCGAGGCGCTGCCCGTCCTCGCCGAAGAGGCGAAGTCGTACCGCTTCGGCGATCCGCAGGTGCGACTGGTTGGTCTCGACGGCCAGCCACGACAACTCGCCGTCGAAGCCCACCTCGCGTGGCTCGAGATGCTCGCCGCCCAGCTCTCGGTAGCGGTCGACCCCCGCGTTGGTGACCGTGCCGTCAATCGCCGAGCGGAACTCGATCGCGCCGGACCAGTCCTCCGCGTACACGGTCGTTTCGAGACCGGCGAGGTGGCGGTGACCCATGTGCACGAATCGCCGTTGAGCGACGGTGGTCGTGCGCCCCTCGGCATCGCGCACGCGCACGCGACGCATCAGCACGCCCTTCTTGAGGTCGAGCTCCTGGATGTACTCGAGGATCTCGTATTCGCCGGAGTCCAGATCGAACCACGCCCCGCCGGCTGGGCGGAACGTGAGCGACAACCAGTTGGGCATGTTCACCATCGACTCGTTCGTCACGTCGCGATCGTCGATCCGCGTGGTCAGACGGTTGAAGTACCCGCCCAGGTAGGTGCCAGGGTAGTGATGCGCACTCGCTACAGACTCTGGCGACGCGCCGCGGGTCGCCATGTAGCCGTTGCCCACCGTGCAGAGCGCCTCGCGAAGTCGCTCGGTCTCGGGGTCGTACTCGTTGTAGGTGAGCGTCCAGGTGCTCATCGCTGCTGTCCTTCCCCTGCGATCTCGCACAGCCGTTCGAGCATGTAGCCCACCGCCGCTGTGTCCGCCGCCCGGTAGCTCGCGAGCGTGGGCCGATCATCACCCGCAACGACCACGGCCAGTCCGCGCGATCGCACGACCGCGAACGCATCCTCATCGGTCAGATCGTCGCCGAAGTAGACCGGCGCGACATCATCTCCTTCCATGCCCAGCGCCTCGAGCACCCACGCAAGCGCGCGGCCCTTGTCCCAGTCGAGGTCGGGACGCAGCTCGAAGACCTTCTTGCCCCCGGTCTTGCGAAGTAG
>CAYHCN010000365.1:0-2360 GCA_964354945.1 uncultured Eubacteriales bacterium | reverse complement strand
GGTGAGGCCGAGGAGGAAAGCCGCCCACAGGCCCGCTCCCGCGAGCGCGGGAGCGGCTGCGGTAAGGTGGCCGTGCACTCTACCTCCTCGGCTTGCACTCCGTCGTTCAGCTGCGCTGTCTCGAGCGTGCCGCGGCTACGCCCGCAGGAAGATGGCGACGTAGGCGACGAGGAACACGATGTAGCCGACGATCACGATCTTGAGGATCGCGGGGACGTTCCCGTGACCCTCGGCCAGTCCGTCGGGATACTCATGGATCGGCGGCGTCGGCTCGGGAAGGGTGTCCTTCTCGGGGATGACGTCGTTGCCCGCCTTGCGGAACCATCCGCTGCGAACGGTCATGTAGATGACCACGAGAAAGCCCAGCCCTATGGCCAAGCCCCACACCGATGCGGCGATCTGCTGGCTCGCAGGCATCTCGTCACGCTCCCTCGTCCGCTGCGACGTCACCCGGGTAGGGGTCGTCGATCTCGAGCACGAGCATGGACGCGGCGTCGAGGTCCTTCCACTGTCCTCCGACGATCGACGCCGCGAGTGCGAAGGCCGCGCCGATGAAGAAGACCGCGAACACGACCTGGATCAGGTAGACGGCGAGGTCCATCAGTTGCCCCCCGTGTCCTTGGCGCCTACGAGCTTGCGGCCGTAGTACACGACGTTCCACTTCTCCTCGTCGGTGAGGATGAAGCGCCATGCGGGCATCGCGGTGGGATGCGGCTTGTCGCCAATCCGGGCTCCGTCAAAGCCGACGACCCCTTGGTCGACTCTCCAGTACCACCACTCTGCCGGCGAGCTGATGGCCGGGTCTTCCGCGAGGTTCGCGGGGGTCGGCATCAGCTTCGCGCCGAATTCTCCGTTGCCGAGCGCTTCCTTGCCGTGACAGCCCAAGCAGTAGACCTCGTAGACGACCTTGCCCTTCGCCTGTGCGTCGGCGGTGTCGGGATAGGGCGATTCGAGCGCTTGATACTGCTGCGGCAGCTCGTCGCTGACGTCCTTGGGCTCACTCGGGTTCACGAACGTCTTCTTGACGTAGTCGAGCGCGGCCCACCGGTCTTCCTCGGAGAGCAGCAGACCCCACGGCGGCATCGCCGAGTTGCCCATACCCTGGGTGATCCGCCAGAACAGCTCGCCCTCGGTGATGGTCTTGACATCGGGATCGGTGAAGTTGGCCGGTGTGGGCCTCAGGTGCTGCCCGAACGGACCGTCGGCCTGTCCCGCATCGCCGTGACACATCCAGCACCTCTGCAGGTAGACGGCGCGACCCTGCATGATGCTCGTGCCGGCCGGAATCTTGAGCGGCGCAACGTCGGCAGGGAGCTCCGGGTCCACCGGCTCGTTGTCTTCGGCGGGGAAGACGAGCATGTCGCGCACGTAGTTGGCGACCATCCATCGCTGGTCTTCATCGAACCAGAACTTCCACTGGGGCATCGCGCGCATCGGCAGAGATTCCGACACCCGCCACAGATAGTCCTGGGGGACCCAGTCTTTGTAGGTCGTCGTATCTGAGAAGTCGGGCGGCGCGGGCTGCAGGCCCGGGGCGTCGGGACCGTTGCCGGTACCGGGGTACCCGTGGCAGAACGAGCAGTTCATCGTGTAGATCGCCTTGCCGGCGTCGAGGTAGTCGATAGCCTCCGAGGCGTTCATCGAGGCTATCGGGTCGGTCTTGGCCTTGTACGCGGCGGGTAGGTCGCCCTCGTCGGTGAGGTGGGGGACCATGTCCATGAACGCGCCGCGGATGTAGGTCACGACGAGCCAGCGGTCGTTCTCGGACAGCGACTGCCTCCACATCGGCATCACCGTGCCGGGGACACCTTCGCTGACGCGCCAGAAGTCCCAACTTGGCTTCAGGTTCTGGAACCGCGGTTGCCGGAGGTCGGCGGGACGCGCGTTGTTGAGGTAGGCGTAGGGGCCGTCACCCTTGCCGGCACAGCCGTGGCAGGTGAGGCAGCGCTCGGTGTAGATACGACGCCCCGCGTTCCACGTGTTGATGTCCAGGGGGAACGGCTGCTCCATCTCGTAGTACTTCGTAGGGATCATGAGGTCGGTGGTCGCGTTTCGCTTGTTCCCGAGCCGGTTCAGATACGCGACGATCGCCTTCACCTGGTGGCTGGTCAGGTAACTGAAGTTCGGCATGATCGAGTTCGGCGTGAACTTGCGGGGGTCCTTGAGGTGCTCCGCCTCCCACGCGTCTCCTCGCTTGTAGCCGATGTTCGCGAGGTCCGGACCGGTCCGCAGCGTGCCGAGCTGGTGGGGCCGGTCGTAGACGAACTGGCCCGCCTCGCTCTGCTGGGATGGGGTCACGTCCTTGGGGCGGGTGAACTGGCTGTGGCAGTACACGCAGCCGTTCGCCTTGTAGAGCTGGA
>CAYHCN010000364.1:0-2367 GCA_964354945.1 uncultured Eubacteriales bacterium | reverse complement strand
GCCCGAACCTGAGCCCGAGGTCGTCGTCGAAGAGCCGGAGCCCGAGCCAGAACCCGAGCCCGAGCCCGAGCCCGAGCCCGAACCGGAGCCCGAACCCGAACCGGAGCCCGAACCCGAACCGGAGCCCGAACCGGAGGCGGAACCCGAGCCAGAGGCGGAACTGGAACCCGAGCCGGAGCCCGAACCCGAACCGGAGCCCGAGGTCGTCATCGAGGTGCTCGAGCCCGAGATCGAGTTCGAGATCGTGGAACCAGGGCCCGAGATCGAGGCTCCCGACCTCGCCTCGATGATTCCCGAGATCGCTCCCGCGGAGCCCGCGACGGCGCCTGAGGTCGAAGCTGCTGCGGCCGACCTCGACATCGACTTCGCGGCTCTCGGCCTTGAGGTACTCGCCGAGGGGCCGGAGCCCGAGATGGAGGAAGTCGTCGAGCCGATGTCGATGCAGACCGTCCAGCTTGTGGACGTCCCGCTCGCCGAGCTCGAAGCCGAGCAGCTCGTGGCGGATCTGGCTGATGAAGGGCCCGCGGTCATTCTCGACCTCGATGCGGGCACGCTCGTAGCGGGGGCGGAGTCGCCCGAGTCGCCGGACTTCGTGAGCATCATGGAATCGCTCGATCAGCTCAGCGGGGAGGCGGCCGAGGCACGACCGCTGGAGGAGGGCTTCGACGCCGATCTGCTTGCGGACGACGAAGTGCCCACCGCGGGCGTCATCTCGACCTCGGACTACCTCCAGGACATCGCCATCGACACCGGTTTCGAGATGTCCACGGGTATCGGCGACGAGCTGTCGGCGCTGACGGGCGCCGAGCGTCATCGTCCGGCGCGTCCGACCGCGAGCGTGAACCACATCCCGGAGTCCGGCTCGGCGAAGATCGGGCTAGATCGGCGCGTGGACAAGGACACGCTGCTGAAGATCATCGACGGCATCAAGAACCTGTGAGGTAGCGAGGATGCAGTCCGTCAAGATCGTGGTGACCGGCCCATTCAACGCGGGCAAGACGACGTTCATCAAGTCGGTGAGCGAGATTACCGTGCTCTCGACCGAGCGCCAGATCAGCGACACGTCGGGCGAAGGCGAGGGCGAGACGACGGTCGCAATGGACTTCGGGCGGATCACCGTCTCCGACGATGTGGTCCTGTACCTGTTCGGAACGCCCGGCCAGTCGCGGTTCTCGTTCATGTGGGAGACTCTGTCCGAGGGGATGCTAGGCTTCGTGCTGCTCGTGGACGCCACGGATCGGGATTCCTTCCCCGACGCGCACCAGATGATCAGCTTCTTCACCGAGATGTCGGACGTGCCCTACGTGATAGCGGTCAACAAGATGGACGGGGACGATGCGGACGGTCTGGCGCAGGTTCGGGAGCGTCTCGAGCTCTCGGAGAACGCTCCACTGATTCCCGTCAACGCTCGGAGCCGCGACTCAGTGAAGGACGTGCTGCTCGGCTTGCTGTACGAGATCCTCGAAACGATGGCCTAGGTGACAATGGACGTTCGGCTGTACATCGTGGCCGCAACGTTCGCCCTGATGGTGGTCAGCCTCATCACGGTGGTGGTGATCGCTGCCCGTGTCCGGCATCGCGAGAAGCCCGTGAGGCTCGAGGAGCATCCATCGATGCCGCCGGTGTCGATGAACGCGATGTCCCCAGTCGACACGGACCTTCGCGGCCTCGAGGTCCCCGTTCCCGAGAACAGCCCCCACGCCGCACTTCTGAAGCCGCTGGCCGAGAAGCCCGTGTGGGAGGAGGCCGCGCCGTCTGCCACACGCGCAGGGCAGCCACCGCGGCGCGAGCCCGAACCGCCGTCTGACCCCGTGATCCTCGCCGAGAGAGCGCTTTCGGCCCCCGAGCCCGAGGCAGCAGCGGTCGAACTGCCCGCACCGCAGCTGGATGCAGCCGTGATCGCCCCTGAAACCGCCTTAGCCCCCGAGCCCGCGTCAGCCCCCGAGCCCACGGACGCGTTCCTTGACGGCCCGGATCGGATTCCTCAGATCGGCCGGCGCGAGGTGCATCGCCTCCCGTCGGCAGACGAGATCCTTGCGTCGCTCGAGGCCGAGATGGCCCGGCAGGACGCCGATGAGCATCAGCCGACGGAGTCGTCGGGTGCGGGAGCGGACGTCGCCGCCGACACTCGCGAAGGCGTCGACTCGTTCGCCGGTCCCCAGATTCCGGTCCGGGAGCAGAATGCCGAGCCCCAGCCAGCGATAGTCGCTCGAACAGCGAGCGCAGCGGGCGTGCCGGCAGAGCAGGTCCAGTGGAAGCCCGGGGCGACACCAGCTGCCGAGCTGCCTGCGGTCGCTGATTCGATCGAGGAACAGCACAGCGTCTCATCCACGCTGGTGGAGCGAACCCCGGCGCCGGAACGGCCCC
>CAYHCN010000363.1:0-2387 GCA_964354945.1 uncultured Eubacteriales bacterium | reverse complement strand
CGCTCCTGCATGGTCTTGTCGGTCCACGAGCACGTCCCGACGACAACCCCCGCCACGGCTCACCCTTCCTTAACGCATTGCCAACCCGCGGTGGATAGACGCGATGTACATCTCGGAGTATGCCGAGATGTGGACGCGCTTGCAGCAGGCAGACTGCGCGGCCCGTCCAACTTCAGCGAGCCCGATGGGTACATCGACCGCTGCCAGTCGGTGCACTCCGGCGAGGACGAAGCAGCCGGCGCGCCACCGAGGATGCAATCTGGAGCCACAGCTGGTGCGAACTATCAGAACACTTGGATGACCGGCCCTGACTACAACAAGGCCGGCGGCATCCAGATCGGCGACCGTGACTTCTGAGTCGGCAAGTACACCATCCAGCACCGGTTCCTGGACGCTCATGTCCTCCGGCTCACAGCTCGACGAGGACAAGGACACCGTCGGCAACAAGTCCAGCCACATGGGTATCTAGGAGAAGCTCAGGCTCGGTTCGGCGACTGCGCTCTCGGCTACGCGGGCAAGAGGGGCGAGTTCAAGTCGGCAGTGTCATGACCGCGAACACCAACACGAAGGTCGCGTGAAGAGCATCAGGGTACAAGGCACCTTCATGGAGGTGCAGGTGGCACCGGCGAAGCAACACCGCGCGGCCACACAAGAGAACGACCGAGAGGCCCGCGCATGCGGGCGCGTCTACACGTGGGGGTCCCGCGGCTTCGGGTATGTTCAGTAGCACGCGCTGCCGTTGGAATCGCATGGACCGACGAACCGACGAGGAGGCCGCCATGAAGCCGCACGTTGACGAAGACCTGTGCATCGGGTGTGCGCTGTGCGAGGACCTGTGCCCCGACGTCTTCCAGATCGGCGACGACGGCCTGTCCCATGTCATCACCCAGGCCCCCGGTCCCGACCTGTACGACTGCATCCGCGACGCGGAGAGCAGCTGCCCCACCGACGCGATCAGCGTGACATCGGGCGAAGGCCACTAGCGGCCGATCCGTCCATCGCATCAGCCGGCGTCCGACCCTCGGAAGGGACCGCCTAGACGTGCAGGGCCTCGGTCGCATCCTCGTACTGCTCGGCATCACCCTGGCCCTGGTCGGCGGGATCGTGCTCCTGCTCGACAGAAGCGGGGTGACGTCGTTGCCCGGTGACATCCGCGTGCAGAGCCAGGGATGGGGCTGCTACGTGCCGATCGTCGCATCCATCGTGCTGTCGATCATCTTGACCATCGTGCTCAATCTCCTGATACGGTTCTTCCGGTGAGCCCCGCCGCCGGGCACCGCGACCACCCATGGCTCGAGAGTCTCGAGCGAGCCGCGCAGAAGGAAGGCACGCCAATGCGGTTCGAAAACGTTGAGAACTATGCCCATCCCCTCGTCGTCGACGTGGAGCCGGGCACGTATTCGTGGTGCAGCTGCGGTCGCAGCAGTGAAGCGCCGTTCTGCGACGGGTCGCACGAAGGGACGGGCCTCGAGCCGATCGAGTTCACCATCGACACGCCTCGCCGAGTCGCCCTGTGCGACTGCGGCCTCACTCAGACGCCGCCGTTCTGCGACAACACCCATGCCACGCTCGAGGAAGAGGAGTAGTAGTGGTCGGCCCCAACGACGCTGCGATCGTGGCCCAGGCGCAAGCCGACGACGACCGCTCCCCCGCCGAGCTCATCAAGGCATACCGCCGGGGGCCCTCACTGCTCCGCGAGTCCGTCGCAGGCATGACCGACGAGCAGCTCCTGGCGTACCCGGTGCCGGGCAAGATGAGCGCGAAGGAGGTCGTGTGCCACGTCGTGGACGCGGACCAGTTCCTCGCCGACCGGATGAAGCGCACGATCTCCACCGACCTGCCCCTGCTGGTCGGGGTCAACGGCATCGCGTATCTCGAGGCGCTCCACTACGCCGAGCGGGACCTCGCGCTGGACTTCGCACTCATCGAAGCGACACGGGCGCAGATGGCGGCCGACCTCGACCGGCTCGACCTCGACGCCTGGGTCCGGACTGCGATCCACACCGAGACCGGCCTCGTCTCGCTGCGCGGCCTGCTACTGCACTCGATCCGCCACGTGGAACGTCACGTGGAGGCAATTCGCGAGAAGCGCGAGGCTTTGGGACTCGTATGACCGACGTCCTTCCATCGCTCGAGACTGCCAGCCTGTCAGGGCATGGAAGTCGTGCGCAACGGGGTAGTACTGAGCTGAGGTTTGGACGGACCTCGGAAGCCCCGACAAGCAGCCGGGGCTTCTTTCACGCGGGGTGCCCGACCGGGACGAGGTACAGCGGAGTCTCGTCACCGCCCACGCCGAGAACCTTCTGAACCATCGAATCCTCGAACGCTCCGGCGGTGACGCCGGCGAGTCCCAGGCTCGTGGCGGTGAGCACGAGGTTCTGGGTCGC
>CAYHCN010000362.1:0-2394 GCA_964354945.1 uncultured Eubacteriales bacterium | reverse complement strand
CACCGACGATCAGCAGCACCGGCACTCGCACTCGCGGCAGCGCAGCGCCGGCAAGGTCGGGGCGTCCGCCGCGCGAAACCACTGCACGCACCACGTCGGGCAGCTCGGCGGCGGCGCACAGCGCGGCGGCAGCCCCGGTGCTCGCGCCGAAGTAGGCGATCGGAAGGTTCCAGCAACACCCTTGGGAGCGGACCCAGCGAGTCGCTTCGACGAGCCGGCCGGTGAGCAGGTCGATATCGAAGCGGTTCTCGTAGATGAGGTCCTCGGTGGGTGTGAGCAGGTCGAAGAGCAGCGTCCCGAAGTCGCCGGTGGAACGTAGATACGTGGCGATCCGGGAGTTGCGCGGGCTGAGCCTGCTCGACCCGGCACCGTGCGCGAACACGACGATGTCCCGAGCGGTGTCGGGAACTTCAAGATCCACATTCAAAGAACCGGACACCACCGGGATGGTGTCCGTGTAGGAGTACATCATGGTCGCCACCCCCCATGGAACGGCGGTGCGCGCTCGCCAGTCACTACCTACCCGCATGGGGAGGCAGAACCCTGACCGCTCGTCGGAAAGTGCCGTGCGACGAGACTACTTCAGCGACGCGATGAACTCGTCGAGCTCGATGGCCGGCATGGTGTGAATGCGCAGCGTCCCGCGCCTGGCGAGTTCGAGCGACGCCTTCGCCACGGTCATGTTGTCGGCAGCCTCGACGATGTTCACGAAGTCGTACTTGCCGAGCACGGCCAGCTGCGTGATCACCTTGACGCCGAGCGCCTCCATCTCCTTGTCGACCTCGGCGATGCGCTCGGGGTTGTCCTTGATGGTCTTTGCGCCGTCGTCGGTGAGATTGGTGAGCAGAACGTACTTGGGCATGATCAGCCCCTCCCCTCGATTCAACACCTACCGAGGAGATACCCGCTCTCTATCGGGGGACGCAGGGACGCGCGAAAAGGGCTGCGGGCCCTACGCCTCAGAGCTCGGCGGCGCGGCGGGCGGCTGGGGACTCGGCGCCGGCGCTGGAGGAGCCTCGGGCGCAGGTGCGGCCGCGGGCTCAGGCGCGGGCGCGAAGTCGACCTGCGGCGGCTCGGCGGGGGGCGCTGCCGGCCGCGCGGCCGGCGGCGTGGTGGGCGTGACCGCGGACGGCGGCTGCGTCGTGGGCGGCTGCACCGGGACGCTCGCGATTGTCTGCGGAGTGGGCGTGCGCTTCGTCTTGTAGATCGCCCTCGAGATCGCCCCGAGGATCATGCCGAGTACCCACGCGAGCACGGCATACGCGGCGATGGCGATGAGGATGCTCCACGCGAGGACGCCACCCCCACCGGTCGGAGTCGGCGTGATCATGCCCTTGAACGGGTTCATGAAGTCGGAGCCGAGAGTGTAGATAGTCTCGGCGAACCCGGTGGGCTTCGCACCGAACATCAGCAGCACGAACGCGAAGCCGAGCACGATCATGGCGACAACTGCCAGTGCGTAGATGATCCACGTGAAGAACTTGAAGACGCCGAGAGCGCCTCGCTCGACGGCGCGACCTGAGTTCGACATGACTCCCCTCTCGTCAACGACCACAACGAGGCTACCGCTTCTGGCAGCGATTGTCTGCGTTTTCGGGGGTAGCTAGAACGCGAGGCACTCCGCGTCGGGGGGACCGACGCGCGGAAGGTGAGAGGGTGCCACATGGGCACCGTGAACATCGCCGAGTACTCGTGGGGGCCGACGGTCCGCTATCGGGACCGCTTCGACGCGGGCCGGCAGCTCGCCGAGTGGATCGCGCCTCCGCCCGACCCCGAAGCGATCGTCTTCGCCCTGCCGCGGGGCGGCGTGCCCGTTGCCCGCGCACTCGCTGACGCACTCGGATGCGAGCTGCGTCCCGCGCTCGTGCGCAAGCTCCCGATCCCCACCGACCCGGAGATGGGCTTCGGCGCGGTGACCGTGGACGGCACCGTCACCCTGAACCACCGCGTGATGGGCGCGTTCGGGATCAGCAGCGAGGTCGCGGACGCGGTCGCCGAGGAGGTCCGGGCCGAGGTGGCCCGCCGGGCGTCGGTGTACCCCGGCGGCTGGCCGCTACCCGATCTCGAGGGCAGGCGGGTGTGGGTGGTCGACGACGGCCTGGCGACCGGCTTCACGATGCTGGCATCGCTGGAGATGCTGCGGGGCCGCGGCGCGGGGTGGCTCGGCGTGGCCGTGCCGTGCTCCCCCATCGACTCGATCGCGCGGGTCGAGCCCCTCGCCGACACGGTGTGGTGCCTCGTGGCACAGCAGGGCCGAGGGTTCGCGGTGGCGAGCTTCTATGTGGACTTCCACGATTTGAGCGATGATGAGGTCCGGGGGGTGCTGCCGGATGTACGGACTCGCTGAGCTCAAACCGGTCGTCTACGCCGGACGGGATGCTGTCGAATGCCCGG
>CAYHCN010000361.1:0-2413 GCA_964354945.1 uncultured Eubacteriales bacterium | reverse complement strand
CAGCGAGTGCGCGATCCCGCGCGGGCTCTGCCCCGATGCGTGGGAGAGCAGCTAGCCGCCGGTTGTCGGCTACCGGCGGAGCTGGGACTCCGCCGAAGAGAACCGCTGCTTCAGCTGGCCGCATGCGGCGTCGATGTCCGCGCCTCGCTCAACGCGCACCGACGCCTCGGTGCCCTGTGCCCCCAGCGCACGCACGAAGGCGCGTGCGCGCTCCGAGGACGAGCGGGCGAAGCCGGAGTCGGTCACCGGGTTCACAGGGATCAGGTTCACGTGTACGAGCAGGCCTCGGCAGAATCCCGCGAGCGCCGCAATCTCCTCATCGGTGTCGTTGACCCCGTCGATCAGAGCGTACTCGAACGTCGGTCTCCGGTTCGTCTTGGCGATGTAGTCGGCGACCGCGCGCCGCAGCTCGGGCAGGGAGGATCCCCGGACGCCGGGCATCAGGCGGTCTCGGGTGGCCTGCACCGCGGAGTGCAGCGAGACGGCGAGCGTGAACTGCTCGGGTTCTTCGGCGAGGCGAGAGATGCCTGCGACTACCCCGCAGGTGGAGATGGTGAGGTGTCGCGCTCCGATGCCGAGGCCGGTCTTGGGCGAGTTGAGGAAGCGCAGAGCCCCGAGGGTCGCCTCGTAGTTCGCGAAGGGCTCGCCTTGGCCCATCGCCACCGCGTTGGTCACTCTGGCCCCGAAATCCTCAGCGACAAGCCGGACCTGGTCGACCATCTCGCCGGGTCCCAGATTGCGGGTGAAACCGGCCTGACCGGTGGCGCAGAAGGCGCACCCCATCGCGCATCCGGCCTGGGTGGAGAAGCAGACCGTCAGCCGATCGCCCTCGGGCAGGCCGACGGTCTCGACCGCCACGCCGTCGGCAAAGCGCACCAGGCATTTGCGGGTGCCGTCGGCGGACTGGAGGCGTTCGACCACCTCGGGTGACGGCAGGGCGATCTTCTCGGCGAGTCCGGCTCGAAGGGGCGCGGGGAGGTCGGTCATGTCGTCGAAGGAGGCCACGCACCGGTGGTAGAGCCACGTGGCGATCTGCCCAGCGCGGTACCGAGGCTGTCCCAGGTCCGCTACCAGCTCGCCGAGCCCGGCGGGGTCGAGGGCCTTGATGCCTGCCGGGTGTCCCGTGGCGCGGGACAGGGCCGCTCCCTGAGCGGCCCTGTCGGTATCGAATCCATCCGTGGTGCGGGCGCTGTCGGGCGTCTCGCGAGGCGAGGACATCAGCCCTGCAGCTCCTCCAACGCATCCACGTACTCACCGCGGTGCTCGTTCTCGAACCGGCCCACGTTGCGGAAGTAGTACGCGATCTCGGGGAAGCCTTCGTCCTCGGCGATCTGTGCGAAGCCGGGGTACATGTCGGTGGCCTCGTTCTCCTCGCCTGCCGCGGCGTTGGTGAGGTTCTCGGCGGTGGTGCCGTAGCCGCCCATGTACGCGAGGTGGCCCAGCGCGTGCGCGGTCTCCTCGGCAGCAGCGCGATCGAACGCGTCCAGTGCGGACTGCGGCGCGCCCTCCAGCTCGGCGATGCGACGCCACAGCGTGTAGCGGCGATTGGCCTGCGACTCGCCGGCGAATGCGGCCTTCAGGTTCTCGAGCGTCTTGCTGCCGCTGAGGTCGGAGGGGCCGTCGTAGGGCTCAAAGAAGTCCTGCGGTGCGCCGCAGACGGGGCACTTCTCGGGGGCGGGGCCGATGTGGAAGTAGCCACAACTCTTGCAGCGGTACTTCTCCATGTGCTCGTCTCCTCTCGGTCATGAGTCCATCCGTGTCGGTGAATCATATGCCCTGCGACTGGAAGAGCAAACCAGTTCGCCGAGACGCAAGAACGGCCCCGACCAAGGAGCGTCGGGGCCGTTGTCTCGCGCAGGTAGTGACGGGGTCGCTAGGGCGTTGTCGGGACCGATCGGACGTTCAGGCCCGTCGGCTTCTCTCCGACCTTGACCTGTATCGTCTGCTTCTGGCCGTTGCGAAGGATCTCGATGGGGATGGTCTCACCCACGGCGTGACGCCTGACCTGCAGCACGAGGTCGTCCATCGACGTGATGGTCTTGCCGTCCACGGTCGTGATGACGTCACCGGTCTTGATTCCCGCGGTCTTGGCCGGCGAGCCGGCAGTGAAGTCGATGACGATCGCGCCCTGGTCGACGTCGATCTTGCGGCTCTTCGCGAGCTCGGGGGTGATCGTCTCGCCGATGATGCCGATGAACGGGTGCTGGACCTTGCCACCGGAGATGATCTGGTTGGCGACCCGAACTGCGGTATTGGACGGCACCGCGAAGCCGATGCCGGCGTTCGCATCGCCGTTCCCGCCGAAGATCGCGGTGTTGATGCCGATCAGCTTGCCGAAGCGGTCGACGAGGGCGCCGCCGGAGTTGCCCGGGTTGATGGCGGCGTCGGTCTGGATCACGTCGACGAGCGGGTA
>CAYHCN010000360.1:0-2413 GCA_964354945.1 uncultured Eubacteriales bacterium | reverse complement strand
ACGAGCTGGTCGAACATCACGCTCTCCTCGGTGAGGATCTGCTCGCCGAGCAGGATCTCGCCCTCGAAGAACGCGAAGAGGACGTCGACTCCCTCGTTGTGGAACGACATGACCGAATCCATGAGGCTCGCCACGGACTCGGAGACCACGGGGTTGTCGAGAGGGAACATACGCACGACGCGGCGCATCGCGTAGAGCCGCGAGAGGACCTCGCGCGCGCGGCGCATCTGCTTCGAGGAGTAGGTGACGATGCCGGAGCCCGGCATCGCTGCCGCCCCACCGGGAACGACCCCTTCCATACCGCTCATCGGGTGCTCGTCGCTCACGACCCACCTCCCGGCTCACGGATGCGCTCGATGGCGGAGTGCGCCGCCGCCTTGAGATCGCGGTTCTTGCCCCCGCCGAACACGGAGCGCCGCCCGGCGATCGCCTCGAGCGTCGGCAGCGCCTCCACCGCACCCAGCCTGCCGAGCGCCTCGATCGCCTCGGCGCGGGCCGGCACGTCGCGGTTGCCGGTCCCGTCGCCGGCGGCCACCTGCTCGAGCCACCTGATCGTGCGCCGCTCGCCGGTCGCGCCAAGATAGCGGGCTGCGAGCTGCACGTTCTGGCCGTCGTCGTCGGAGAGCCCCGCGATGAGGATCTCGACGGCGCGGGGGTCGGGGATGCCTGCCGCGGCCCGGATGACCTCGCGACGCACGCGAGCATCAGGGTGGCGCACAGTGCGCTCGAGGTACGGCGCCACCGCGGGCGACTTCGTGGAGCCGAGGAGTCCCACGACGTTGCGTACGAAGTACCACCGGTCGTCGCTGATGTGCTGGCCGAGTTCGTCGATGTAGTCGGCGGCGAGGCCGTTCAGCAGGTCGATGAGCTGCTTGCGGGTGGTCATGTCGGGTTCCTCGGCAAGCAGCTCGAGCATGGGGTGGATCGCGAGCGGGCCGAGGATCGAGACGAGC
This sequence comes from uncultured Eubacteriales bacterium, assembly GCA_964354945.1. GTDB lineage: Bacteria > Actinomycetota > Coriobacteriia > Anaerosomatales > CAVXGS01 > CAVXGS01. Next base: position 1,460 of record CAYHCN010000360.1, on the reverse strand, counting down.
TGGAGCGCCGCCGCGTACTCCGGGGAGTCCTCCGGATACGCCCGCAGCACCTGCGACAGGAGCTTCACGTCCTGCGGCTTGCCGAGCAACGCCAAGGCCTGGCGGAGCCGGGCGCGCTGTTCATCGCTCAAGTCAGCGCTTTCCGAGGCCTCGACCAGTGTCGCGGCCGCGAAGGCTGCGGTCTCGAAATCGCCGCGCTCGACGAGAAGGTCGAGCGAATCCTCGAGCAGTGCGAGGGTCGTCGCGAACTGCTGCTCGCGCGGGTCGAGGGTCGCGAGCGTCACCAGTGCACTGACGACGTCGCCGTCGGAGATGCCCCGCGCTGCCTCCTCGCGAAGCGCCTCGACCTCGGGGTCGACCTCGAGCCCCTCGTGCTGCGTCGTAGGGGCGAGGTCCATGAGCTTGAAGATGGTGTCGACGGCCTGGTCCCTGGCCTCGGGAGTCTTGCGTTCCTTCACCTCGAGCTTTCTCGGCGCCGCCGATTCGAGCACCGCCGAGACGACCTGCTCGCTCATCCCCGCGCTGCGCATGGCCGCGCCGGCCGCGTTGCTGACCTCTTCGCGGCTCGCCATCGAGATCATGGCGAGGTTGCGGATGGCGCGAGACAGCCCCTCGTGGGACGCCTCGCTCGGCTCGACGCCCTCGACGAGCATGTCGCACACCTGGTCGAGATCCATCTGGCGAACCACGGCAGCGACCGCATCCGAGGTCTTGGCCTCGGGCAGCAGCCGATCGGTGAGCAGATGGCGCCGCAGCTCGGGGTCGATCCTGCCGAGCTCCTGGCCGAGCTGGCGATAGAGCTCCGCGCGCTCCTCGGGAGGCTGCTTCGCGGCGATCTCGGCGAGCTCGGAGAAGCGCTCCGTCGCGGCGAGCACGCCTGAGGCTGCGCTCTGCATCGACGCGAACACGTCGCGGAGGTACGTACTGACGCCCCCGCCGGCGCCCATGAACCTGGTCAGTACGCGCTGATCGCGCGATCGGCCAGCGTAGGCCGCCGCCACCAGGTCGTCGATCTCCTTGGTGCTCATGTGGCCGGTGAGGTCGTCGCTCGTCTCTTCGGCTTCATCGGGTCGGTCTACGAAAGTGACCTGCGCCTCGGTGATGGTGATGTTGTCGACGCCGAGCTCCCACAACCGCGACTCGAACCCGCCGGCCTGGAGGATCTCGGCGGGCTCGGCCCGCATGATGCCGAGGAACGACACGATGTCGCGCATCCCTGCGCCCGAGTGGAAGCGGACCTCGGAGAGGTTGCGGTTGTAGAGCTCCTTGGCGAAGCGGACGAACGCGGTCTGCTCGGGGAACACCATGGTGCCGTCGTAGACCAGGCCAATCTTCGTGACACCGAAGCGCAGCTCGGGCTGTTCGGAGAGGGCGTCCTTGAGGTAGGTCTCGCTAGTCTCGCCGTTGTCTCGGGGGATGGCGCTGGATGGCGGGTAGAGCATGACCGCCTTGTACGTCAC
>CAYHCN010000359.1:0-2420 GCA_964354945.1 uncultured Eubacteriales bacterium | reverse complement strand
GTGAGGATTTCGGGCAGTCCACCCACGCGTGAAGCGACGACTGGCGTCCCGCACGCGAGTGCCTCGGCCGCGACGACGCCCCAGCCCTCGCTGGAGCTGGGGAGCACCAGGCAGCGAGCGCGGGCCATCAGCTCGGCAACCTCCCCGCGCGTCTGCACGCCGGCGAAGCGCACGGTGTCCCTGACTCCGAGTTCGGCGGCCAGAGTCTCGAGCGACGACCGGAGAGGCCCGTCGCCAGCCACGAGGAGCGGCATGGCACCGAGCCGGTCCCGGGCACGTGCGTATGCGCGAAGGAGTACATCCACGTTCTTCACCGGCACGAGGAGCCCGACGAACAGGATGCCGATGTCTCGCGGCCTGTCGGATACCCGGAAGAGCCCGGCGTCGTACCCGTTCTGGACGACCGTTGTCCTCGAGCTTCGACCGAGCGTGCCCGTGAGCGCTTCCTCCATCGCGGTGCTGACGCATATGACCTTGCTCGCGTACTCGAGGGAGTCACGCAACGCGGAGCCAGCTGGCCCACGGTCCGGCACGACCTTGAAGGCGTCGTCGCCATGGAGCGTGACTATCAGCGGCAGCCCGTGTCGCCGGGCCGCGCGCGCGCCGACGATCGCGTCGGGAAGCCCGAAGTGCGCGTGGACAAGATCGAGTCCCGCCGCGTTCTCCGCGAGGTACCGACGAGCGATTCGGTCGTATCGCACCGACGAGGCGACAAGGCCGGCGCGGCCTCTGCCCAGCGGCGTCGCCGTGCGGCGGTAGGTCACTCCGACTCCTGAGGCGCGAACGTCGTCGGCATCGGAGGTCACCTGCGAGCAGCAAAGCACACTCACGTCGACGAGTTCGGCGAGCGCATCGACCTGCTCGGCAACCCACGGCCCTTGCAGGGCGTTCTCATCGGTGGGGAAGAGGTGCGTCATGACCAGGACGCGAGGGCGCGTCGCGCGTGTGCTTGTGGGCTGCGAAGCGGCGATACCTGCCTCCTGAACGAGCAGCGTGAGGCATGCTCTGGTGGTCGTAATAGTATCGTACGGTGCGCAGGACTCCCGTCCTGCACCGAGCACGTTTCCCGTCGCCCGAAGGACGAGTGTGCACGCCGATACGCCCATTCGCGTCGCGTACCTCAGCCTCCAGGCCGTCGTCGAAGGCCAGGACAGCTGGGCCGCGGTGACCGAGACGATCAAGGGCTTCGAATCGCGCGGGTGGCGGGTCGACCGCTACTTTGCCCGCTACACCGCCGAGCGACCTTCCGCTGCAGAGAGGGCGCGTGAGATGCGGCGGGTACAGAGAAGCCTGGCGGACCGACTCTCTGAGTACGACGCGGTCTACGTGCGTGCCCACCCTTTCGCAGGGCGTCTCGCACGCGCTGCAGCTCGTGAGGGCACGCCCGTAGTCCAGGAGTGCAACGGCTCGTACGAGGACCTTTTCATCGCATGGCCGTTTGCTCGGGTGCTGCGGTGGCCCATCGAGAGCGCTCAGCGGTGGCAGTACTCTCACGCTGATTCGGTAGTGACTGTCACGCCCGAGCTCGCAGACTGGATCGGGCGCGAGACTGGGCGATCGGACGCAGTGGTCAGTCCCAACGGTGCTGCGGACGACGTCTTCCGGCCGGATGCTGCAAAGCGTCCCGGACTTCCGGAACGGTATGCGGTGTTCTTCGGCCAGCTTGCTCCCTGGCAAGGCACCGAGGTCCTGATCGATGCGCTGGCGTCGCCGGTGTGGCCGACCGGGCTGCCGCTCGTGGTCGTAGGTGACGGCGTGCTACGGCCTCGAGTAGAGGCGGCGGCGACGTCGGATTCCCACGTCGTCTATCTCGGCAGGCTGCCCTATGCGGAGGTCGCGGGAGTGGTGGCCGGGGCCGCTGTCTCGCTGATCCCGCTCTTCGATGACGTGAGGGGTGCTACGGGCTACTCGCCACTCAAGCTGTACGAGTCGATGGCGTGCGGCGTGCCGGTCGTCATCTCTGCATACGCGGGACTCGCCCAAGTGATCGCCGAGGAGCGATGCGGGATTGCGGTTCCTCCCGGTGACGCGTCCGCGCTGGCCGGGGCAGTGGCGGAGCTCGTCGGAGACTCAGAGCGAGCACGTGAACTCGGCCTGAATGGCCGACGTGCGGTCGAGTCGCGCTACTCGTGGACCGCCCGAGGGGAACAGCGGGCCGCGGTTGTGGAGGCTGCGATCAGACGGGCGCGATCGTCGCTCTAGCACGCTGCGCGACTGCGTCGAGCAGCGTACCGTAGGCGTCGACCATCGCTGTCGCGGTGAATGGGCTGGGTCGGGAATCGGCCGGCCAGAACAGGCTGTCCCCGCCCGTCCATGCGTCCCACAGGTCGCCGATCACCGCCTCCAGCTGCTCATCGGTTTCGACGAAGTGAACGCCGGGCGTGCCGTGCAGCCGCACCCGCAGCTCCCCCGTCTCGGCT
>CAYHCN010000358.1:0-2445 GCA_964354945.1 uncultured Eubacteriales bacterium | reverse complement strand
CGTTCACTAGGCGCCGCCGCACCCGTGCCCGGGTGCCCATGCGCGGTCTCCGCGAGCCGCGCGGCGAGGCGTTTCTGTGGGCCCCTCATGCTAGAATCTGTTGACTTCGCCGCCCGTGTCCGGCGGGCTTCCAACCGACCCGAGAGGGCCCCATGCCGTATCCCAGAGTGACCGTTGTGGGAGCGGGCAACGTCGGCGCCACCGTCGCTGAGCTGCTCCTTCTCCACAACATCGCCGACGTGAACCTCGTCGACGTCACCGAGGGCCTCCCGCAGGGAAAGGCCCTCGACCTGCTTCACGCCCGCAGCGTCGAGCGCTTCGGTCCCGTCGTCGCGGGCACCAACGAGTACGAGGCGACCGCGGACAGCGACCTCATCGTGGTGACCGCGGGACTGCCCCGCAAGCCGGGCATGACTCGGGACGACCTCCTCGCCGCGAACAGCGCGATCGTGCGGTCGGTTATCGAGCAGGCCGTTGAGATGTCGCCCGACGCGATCGTCCTGTGCGTCACCAACCCCCTCGACGTGATGACCTACCTCGCGTGGAAGGAGTCGGGGCTGCCGTCGAACCGCGTGCTCGGCATGGGCGGCGTGCTCGACTCGGCGCGGTTCGCCTACGCGATCGCGGACGCCACCGGCGTGCCCGTCTCGCAGATCGACGCGCTGGCGTGCGGTGCTCACGGCGACGCGATGGTACCCCTCCCGCGGTTCTCGAAGGTCCGCGGCGTGCCGCTGACCGAACTACTCCCCGAGGCCGCTGTTGCCTCGCTCGTCGAGCGCACCATCTTCGGCGGGGCCGAGGTCGTGTCGCTGCTCAAGACCGGCTCGGCGTTCTACGCGCCCGCCGCGAGCGTGGCGCGCATGGTCCGCTCGATTCTTTCGCCCGATGGCGTCGCCCTGCCGTCGTGCGTGTACCTGGACGGTGAATACGGCATCTCGGACGTGTACGTGAGCGTGCCTGCCACGCTCGGTCCCGAAGGCGTCGTGGACATCCGCGAGCTGGACCTCAACGACGATGAACTGGCTGCGTTGCAGCGATCCGCCGCGACGGTGTCCGAGGCGATCGATTCCCTCGGGCTTCGGGGGTAGCGTGCTCGACTCGGCGAAGATCGCCCGAGCCGTGGCCGACTCGATCCGTGAGGCCGCTGTAGCCGTGCGACCCGACTACCTCGATGCGCTGCGCAGCGCCGGCGAGCGGGAGCGGTCACCGCGGGGGCGCGAAGTCATCGCGCAGCTGATCGAGAACGCCGCCATCGCCGAAACCGACCGCGTCCCGGTCTGCCAGGACACAGGCACCGTGTGGGTCGTTGTGGAGCTCGGCGAGGACGAGTGCGTGTGCGGCGATCTCGCGGCTGCCGTCGATGCAGCGGTGGCGGAGGCCTATCGTGACGGCGGACTGCGGATGTCGGTCGTCCGTGACGCCCTGGTCGACCGCACCAACACCGGTGACAACACGCCGGCGTTCCTCGAGACCAAGTTCCGCCCCGGCCGAGGAGCCCGCGTTCACGTGATGCTCAAAGGTGGCGGCTCCGACAACGCCTCGCGCGTGGTGATGCTGGCACCCGGCGAAGGCCCCGATGCTGTCGAGCGCGTGGTCCTCGAGGCAGTCGAGGCCAAGGCCACCGCGGCGTGCCCTCCGCTCGTGATCGGCGTAGGAGTGGGGGCGACCTTCGACAAGGTCGGCGGGCTCGCGAAGTACGCGCTGCTGCGGCCTGTGGGCGAGCATTCCCCCGACGCACGAGTTGCAGCGCTGGAGCACCGCATCTTCTCGGCGGTCAACGCGACGGGGATCGGCCCGGGCGGTCTGGGCGGCGACGTCACCGCGCTGGCCGTGCACGTCGAGACCGCTCCGAGCCATATCGCGGCGCTGCCCGTGGCCGTCAACCTCGGCTGCTGCGCCATGCGTTCGGTCACCAAGGAGCTCGCGGAGTGACCGACAGCCGAGACGAGACCGCTCTCACGCCCGCCGAGGGCCCCCGCAGCGACCTCGAGGCCTTCGAGGCGCCTGCGGCGGTCGTCGCCGACGCGGAGCTCGTCGAGCACAACGGTCAGTCGACGGGCGCGTACGGCCGGCTCCTTCGCAACCAGAGGTTCCGCCGGTTGTGGTACGCGCAGTTCGTCAGCGGCATCGGCGACTGGCTCGTGATCGGCCTGCTGCTGCCGATCGTGAGCGCGCTCTCAGGCAACTCATCCTCGGCAGTGGCGGGTATCTACGTCGCCAAGATCATCCCCGCTCTGGTGCTGTCCTCGTTCACCGGCGCGCTGGTCGACCGGTTCGACCGCCGCAAGGTCATGATCGCCGCGGACCTGACGCGTATGCTCCTCGCGCTCGCCCTGCTCACCACGAACTCGCTGTGGTTCATCTACCTCATCGTGCTGCTCATGGAGACGGCGTCGCTGTTCTTCTATCCCGCCCGCAACTCGCTCATCCCGTACCTCGTGGACG
>CAYHCN010000357.1:0-2449 GCA_964354945.1 uncultured Eubacteriales bacterium | reverse complement strand
CGTCGGCAGAGGAGACACGGTACTGGTAGGTAGTGTCCGGGCTCAGTCCCGTCAGCGTGACCGAGTGCTCGGTGGAGAGCACTGTCTCGGTCGGGGTCGCGGAACCGTATCCGGCTGTCAAACCGTACTCGACCCGTCCGGCTGCCGGTTCGCTCGACGTCCACTCGATGGTCGCACTCCTTGACCCCACATTCGTGACCCGAACGCTGGAAACACCCGGAGCAGTGCGGTCAGCTGTGACGGTGCACGTCGCGATGGACGAGTTGCCCGCTCGATCGTAAGCAGTTGCCTGGACGGTATAGGGCCCGCCAACAACGTCTCGGACCGTCGCGACCCGCATGCCGCGCGCCCTGATTTCGTTGATCATTGCCGGGAAGAAGTCGCCGGGCGGTGTCCAACCGTGACCCAGCAATATGACCCAGCTTCGCTCGGCGACCGCTTGATCCAGTACCGCTCTGAAGCCGGCGACGTCGGTCGCGTAGTCAAACGAGTACCCCACGTGCAGCGTGTAAGGATCTGCCACCGGGAGCGTTTCGAGCCCCCACGAGACGCGGTTGTAGGCGTGGTACCTTTGCGCGACCGACGTGACCGTCGCATTGCTCAGCCCGTTCGCCGAGGCGAACCCCGAGTCGGGGAAACCGTTCGCGTCGAGCCACGCCTTGGCCCGGCCGATCGACGCCTCGTAGTCACTCTCAGCTGGGCTTGGGGGCAGCGCCGCCCAGTGGTCGGCAGTGTGGGAGCTGATCTCCCAACCACGGTCGCGCAAGTCGGCAAGTTCGGCGAGGGTGACCTTGGTGGTCACACCCTGTGAGATGTCGTCCGTGTTGACATACACGGTCGCGGGCCAGCCCTCGGCCGCGAGCAGCGGCGCGTAGTCGGTGTACTGTGTCCGGTTCCCGTCGTCGAAGGTGAACGAGACGACCGGACCGGTGGCGTCGGGCGAGGCAGGATTCCAGGAGGCCGCGAAGGGAGCGGCGGAGTCGGATCCAACGAGGCGCCCGTTCACCCGGAACTCAACTCGGTCAACGCCCGAGTCTGCGTCAGACGCATTCGCGGTCATCGGGACGGCTCGGCCTACCTGCGCTCCGGCCGCAGGCGCGGTGATCGACACCGTCGGGGGTGTGGTGTCGGATTCCTCGGCGAAGGTGGCGGCAACGTTGACGTTGCATATCGCCGAGGCCACAAACACAGCAACAAACAGCGTGACGCACAGTCGCTTCAGCACCAGACACGTGCGCGAATGGCTTGCTCGCACGGTCCCTCCCCCCAGCCGGGATCGGGGAATCCCGGGGAATGCGGACAGGCCGGCAGCGGCCAGCACGTTCGGCGAGAAGCCCATCGCACTCCACGGCCACACTGGACGAACTCGGTCGTGTCCCTGACGGCTACACCTGGGGCGGACGGCTGTTCGAGAAGCCCCCTCCCCCTCGTGTTCGAACGTACCACCGAGGCGGGAAAGGCAGTATGACCCATCAGGGGGAGAGCGCGTCCTCCGGAAGTCGGAACTCCTGCGAACGGCGCTCGGATAGGGCGGGGCGGGCTCGGGTCGGAACGCCGCCTCCGCCGCGCGGCGCGAGCGCGCCCCGCATCACATGCACGGCAGAGGATCTCCGCAGCACCGGAAGCCTAAGCGGCCCTCCCCTGTCGGGAAGAGCCGCTGGTCATTCATGGTGTCGGAGGTGGGATTTGAACCCACACGTCCTAATAGGACACTAGGCCCTCAACCTAGCGCGTCTGCCGTTCCGCCACTCCGACGTGGCGCCCCCCGAAGGGGACAGCGAACGGGAGTATATCAGCGCCTTTCGGCGCGTGCCAGCCCTTCTGGGCGCCCTCGCCGGGGCGCCTCGAATTCTTGCGCGTGACGCGGAACCTACGCGCCCGAGATCTCCTGGCGATCGGTTCCCAGAACCGCTTCGATGTCGACGTCCACGGCGACCAGCTTCTTGGTCTCGGCCGCGATCTCGACGTCGATGGGGAACGGCTTCGCGAAGTGGCAGGCTGCACGATGGCCGTCGGCAACCTCTCGCAGCTCGGGGTCCCGCTCGGAACATATGGGGAACTGCGCGATCGGACAGCGGGTGTGGAAGCGGCACCCGCTCGGCGGGTCGATGGGGCTGGGCGGATCGCCCGCAAGCAGGATGCGCTCACGAGTGTGCTGGAGGTCGGGATCCGGCAACGGCACCGCCGAAAGCAGGGACTGGCTGTAGGGGTGGTGCGGACGCTCGTAGAGCCCTCGCCAATCGCTCGTCTCCACGATCTTACCGAGGTACATGACTGCAACGCGGTCGGAGATGTGCTGAACCACCGACAGGTCGTGGGCGATGAACAAGTATGTCAGCCCGAACTCGTGCTGGAGGTTCTCAAGCAGGTTGAGCACCTGCGCCTGCACCGACACGTCGAGCGCCGAGACGGGCTCGTCGCAGACGATGAGCTTCGGCTGCAGGGCAAG
>CAYHCN010000356.1:0-2452 GCA_964354945.1 uncultured Eubacteriales bacterium | reverse complement strand
CTCCGAGGGAACCGCTGTCGGGTCGACCCACTCGAAATCGTCGGGGAGCTTGGTTTCCGCAGGGACTTCGGCGGGGCTGTAGGTCAGCACGGCACCCTCGGGAATGACGTCGGCGTCCTGGGCGGCCTCGGGTCCCCGCCTTGTCGACGGGAATGATGAGGTCACGTATCCGCTGCCGTCGGTGGCGGGGACGATCGACTCCATCACTGAGAGCATCGCGGCGACACCGGATGCGTTGTCGTTGGCCCCGTCCACGAACTTCATGAACAGCTCGCGATGGACGTTGATGACGAGCGGCACCAGCAGATACGCCGAGACGGCCATGGTCGCGTACCACAGCCACGGCTCGGCGGGCGCCGTGAACGACAGCGCCATCGCGAAGATCATGACCGGGACTGCGAACGTGCATGCCTTCATCAGCGCGAAGGTGACGTTGAAGTTCTTCACCATGCCCGGTGAGAACGCGAGCGATGCACGCGCGCTGTCGTAGTGCGCCACCACGATGACCTTACGCATGCGCTCGCCTCGGCGGACGTGAGGCACGTGACGCGCGATCACGTTCTGGCTCGGGCCCTTGGGCATGAGCGAGGTCAACCCCCACCGGGTCTCGAGATCCATGGCCAGCACGAACGCGTTGAGCGCCGCGACCGCAAAGGCGGGCCACACGAGGCGGCCGCCCCAGACTCCGGCGACTACCGCGGCGAGGATCGTGATGAAGTGATACAGCGCGAACGACCAGCTGTAGGTGCGAGGGGAGTCGAAGTCCTGGACTTCAGTGTCGAGACCTCGGGATGCGAACACCGCCTGGATGTAGTTCGCGGCGCGCTTCTCGGCGTCGGTCGTCGCCGGCCTCGGGCCGATGTCGCCCGCTAGCACCTCGATGTGCTTCATCGCCTCGGCCATGGCTGAGTACTCCCTCGTTCTACGGCATGCCACGACAACCCTGCAGACGGTCGAGGCTATGATACTTCAGGGGAGCCGAGGAGACGCGGCGAACCGGAAGCGCATTCCGCGCGTCATACCTGCCGAGACGTCGAGCGACGCGAGGGGGAGCTTCGATGAGGCAGGGTATCCGTGCCGCAGTGTGCTTCGGGCTCCTCGTCGCGCTGGCGACCTTCGCCTGCGCCCCCGCTGCCTCATCCACGATCGTTGTCGCCGCGAGCATGCCCAAGGCACGCGACGCCGGCGCCTCGGACGTCCCCGCGCTCGTGGGCGCGATCAACGACTTCGCATTCGATGCCGTGCGCGCGTCGAACGAACCCACACCCGACGGCAATGTCGTCGTCGCGCCGCTGTCGGTGCACGAATGCCTGTCGCTCGCGGCGAACGGCGCCGAGGGCGAGACCGCCGAACAGATCCGGCGCGCGCTTCGGATAGGCTCGCTGGAGAGCGACACCGTGAACGCGTCCTGGGCCGCGCTACTCCGCGACATGGAGGACCGCAGCCGCAAGCAGACGCTCGAGACCGCCGCCTCGATGTGGCTCGCCGAGAGCCTGACGTTCAACGAGCCGTTCGTCGCTACCGACCGGGGCTCTTTTGGAGCGGAAATGCGCACGGTCGACTTCGCGGACCCCGCTTCCGCTGAGGACATGAATGCGTGGCTCAGCCAGAACACCCTCGGCCGGATCACGTCCCTTGCGACCGCCCCGGATGCCAATACCGCTCTCGAGCTGCTCACCACGATGTACTTCGACGGGAAGTGGGAGACGCCGTTCCCCAAGAAGGACACCTACGACGGCACCTTCCTCCTCCCCGACCGCAATCGAGTCCCGGCCGAGCTGATGAGGTCCGAGGGCGAGTACGGACACGCGGAGATCGGGGACTTCTACGCGGCGCGGCTTCCATACAAGGGAGGAGACTCCTCGCTCTACCTGCTCGTGCCCACTGGCAAGATCCCGCTCTACGAGGCCGAGAAGTCGCTCGACGCACGAACCTTCGCGACGCTGCGCGACGAGCTTGCGAAGGCGGACAAGCAGGCCCACGAGTACGGGTCGGAGTTCACGATCGTACTGCCCAAGATGTCGTCTCGGACGAAGTCGAGCCTGGTCCCGGCGCTCAAGAAGCTTGGGGTCACGCGGGCGTTCGAGGCGACGCAGGCGCAGTTCGGTCCGATGCTCGAGGCTACTGACGGACCGCCGCTGTGGATCGACCGGCTCGATCAGCAATCGGTGTTCGACATCGACGAGAACGGGATGAAGGTCGCCGTCTCGGTGGAGATGGGCATGTCCGGCGCCGCCGCTGCGATCAGCCAGCTTGTCTGCGACCGCCCGTTCGTGATGGCGCTCGTCGACGAGCCTACCGGCGTCATCCTGTTCCTGGCCGAGATCAACGACCCTCGGAAGTAGCCGCGGCACGGGCGCCGCAGCGTCGGGCTACTGCCCCGGCGTCGGGGCTCCGCCACCGTGACAGCTTCCGCACTGGCTCAGCGAGCGCTTGGAGTGCTCCATCTGCA
>CAYHCN010000355.1:0-2466 GCA_964354945.1 uncultured Eubacteriales bacterium | reverse complement strand
GGGCCGAGGGCCGCGGCGATGAAGGCGTTCCTCACCACCCGCGTCGGCGACCTCGGCTTCCTGTTCGCGCTGTGGGTGGTCTGGGCGCAGGTCGGGTCGTTCGAGCTGCCGAAGGTCATCGAGTCGCTTCCCGAGTGGGCGGCTGGGGCCGCGATGCTCGCCGCGATCGGGTTCCTCATCGCGGCGATGGGCAAGTCGGCCCAGATCGGCCTCCACGTGTGGCTCCCCGACGCGATGGCCGGCCCCACGCCGGCCTCTGCGCTCATCCACGCCGCCACGATGGTCGCGGCCGGCGTCTACCTCGTCGCGGTCACGCTGCCGGTGTTCGCGGTCAACCACGTGATGCTGAATGCGTTGCTCGTCATCGGGACACTCACCTCGCTCCTCGGCGGGTTGCTCGGCTGCGTGCAGCACGACATCAAGAAGGTCATGGCGTACTCGACGATCTCTCAGTTGGGCCTGATGTTCGTGGGGCTGGGGACCGCCGACGCGTTCGTCGGGCTGTTCCACCTCACGACCCACGCCTTCTTCAAGTCGCTGCTGTTCCTCGGCGCCGGCACGATCATCCACGCCGCGCACACTCAGGACATGCGGGAGATGGGCGGCATCGCCAAGCGCATGCCGGTCACGACCACGGTGTTCACGATCGGCGCCCTCGCGCTTGCCGGCGTCTTCCCCACGAGCGGTTTCTTCTCGAAGGACGAGATCGTGAGCGTGCTGTGGAACGAGGGCCACTACCTCACGTTCGCGCTCGTCCTGCTGTCCGCGTTCATCACCGCGTACTACGTGGCGCGGCTGTGGTTCCGCGTGTTCACCGGCCCGGCTCAGACCGAGCACCTCCACGAGGGCCACCCCGCGATGCTCGCGCCCATGGGCCTGCTCGCGCTCACGACGCTGGTTGTCGGCTGGTTCGCCAAACCGCTGGGGGCGTTCCTCGGCGAGCCGGTGGGCGAAGCGTCGCTGCCGATCATCCTCGTTGCGTCCGGCGTCGGTCTGTCGGGCATTGCCGTGGGATGGTGGTTCTACGGGCGTCGGAGCATGGTGGTGAACACCGCGCAGCTCAAGGCGCGGTGGGGGCGTGCGTACGAGGTGCTCGCCGCCAAGTTCTACTTCGATCTGACCTACGAGCGCGTGCTCGTGCGGACCTTCCGGCTTCTTGCGTCGTGGTTCGCGGTGTTCGACGGGGCCGTCATCGACGGTGCAGTGAACGGCTCGGCCGCGGTCTTCGCGAAGATCGCCGAGGGCTCGAGGTGGGTTGACGGCACCGTGATCGACGGTGCGGTCAACGGTCTCGCGTCCGGCGCGAAGCGGAGCGGAACGTCGCTTCGCCGACTTCAGACCGGCAACGTCCAGTCGTACCAGCGGCTCGTGGTGGGCGCGCTCGTCGTGCTCCTTGTGGTCGTGTACGCATTCCTCGTGGCAAAGGGGGCCTAGGGGTGCTGAGCATCATCGTGTTCCTGCCGCTCGTGGCGGCGATCGCATGCGCGGTCGTGCCCGCCTCCCGGCCGACGTGGCCGCGGTGGATCGCCCTTGCGGCGACCCTGGCCAATCTCGTGCTCGCAACCGTGGTCACCGTCGGCTTCGTCCCCGGCGGCGGGATGCAGTACGTGGAGAAGCTCCAGTGGGTGCCACAGGCGGGCATCCAGTACTACCTCGGGGTCGACGGCCTGTCGCTACCGATGGTGTTCCTGTCGTGCCTGCTCACGGTGCTCGCCGTGCTCGTCAGCTGGAACACCGACAACAAGCCGCGGTTCTGGTTCGCCATGCTCATGCTCCTCGGCGTCGGCATGAACGGCGTCTTCATGGCGCTCGACTTCATCCTGTTCTACGTGTTCTGGGAACTCGTGCTCGTCCCGATGTACTTCCTCATCGGGCAGTGGGGTGGGCCGAGGCGCGAGTACGCCGCGCTGAAGTTCTTCCTCTACACGCTGCTCGGCTCGGTGTTCATGCTCCTGGGCATCATCGTGCTCTACCTCTCCGGGCCAGCCGGCGCCGACAGGACCTTCAACATGATCGAGCTGATCGCCCGAGGAGGCGCCGGCCTTTCGTCCACCGCCCAGTGGTGGGTGTTCGCCGCGTTCTTCCTCGGCTTCGCGGTCAAGGTTCCGGTGTGGCCGCTCCACACGTGGCTGCCCGACGCCCACGTCGAGGCCCCGACCGCGGCCTCCGCGCTGCTGGCCGGCGTGCTGCTGAAGATGGGCACCTACGGCTTCATGCGTGTCTCCCTGCCCATGCTTCCCGAGGCGTTCAAGGCGTGGCAGGGCATCCTGGCCGCGCTCGCCGTCATCTCGATCCTCTACGGCGCGTTCGTCGCGTTCGCGCAGACGGACCTCAAGAAACTCGTCGCGTACTCGTCGGTGTCGCACATGGGCTTCGCCATGCTCGGCATCGCCTCCGGTACCGCCGCCGGCCTCAACGGCGCGCAGGCGGTCAACTTCAGCCACGGACTCGTCTCGGCGGCGCTGT
>CAYHCN010000354.1:0-2469 GCA_964354945.1 uncultured Eubacteriales bacterium | reverse complement strand
GCTGTCGATTCGGCGAAGGTCGGTTAACCAGCGGTTTGGAGCTGAAGGCATGAAGCTCAAGACAGGCGTGGATCCACTTACACGAATCCATGTGTCGGACTCCCGTGGCCTTCGTTTCTGTGGCCTGGGCGCTTTCGTTGGCGTGGGGCGTTCGCAGAGGGCACACGTATACACCGCGGCCACGTTTCCCGTCGGCCCCGACACGCACACGGTGATCGATCCCGAGAGGCTCGCGCGCGAGCTTGAGGTCGACATGTGCGCTGTCAACGGCGGGCGCTTCTGGATGATGGACGAGTACTCGTACATGGGTGGCGAGGTAGTCAGCTTCCACGGTGTCGAGATGCGGTGGGCCGGGGACATGACCGGCGCCGAGATGATCCAGCAGTTCCAAGCAGACTATGCGCCCTCGCTGATCTGCCGCAATTCCAACTGGATCTTCTACGCCGGCAGTCCGGTCTACCTCCTTCGCGACCCTGAAGGTGCGACGTGGGTCCTCCAGGAGTACACGCACGATGTCGAGACGAGTCTCCATGCCGAGAACCTCGACCGACTCGGCAACTTGTACGAGGGCCTGCCGGAGGGCTGGACGTTCGAGACCAAAGTGCTTGCCGAGAACCTTTCGCTCGATACCTCACGCGCGGGCGGATGGGCCGCGATCATCCGGGATGAGTTCCACTGCACATTCCAAGGATGCGGCTACGGCGCGGACACCAGCGCGAACTACATCCCGTAGGCGGACGCCGGAAGCCGCCATCGAACAAGGAGGAGAGACCATGGCAGATCCGATGCACAACGGACGGCCAATCATCCAGGAGCGGCAGACGGCTCTGGGGCTCTACGTCACCGCGAAGGAAGCGTACGACATGTGGAGGGCGGACCCGGAGCACGTGACGATCCTCGACGTTCGCACGCCGGAGGAGTGGGTCTTCACAGGCCATCCGCCGGCGGCGGTGAACATTCCGCTTGCATTCATGGCGTACGTTTGGAATGAAGAGCGCAAGGGGTTCACATGGGAGATGAACCCCGAGTTCGTGGCCAAGGCCACCGAGCGCTTCTCGGCCGATGACACGCTTCTCATCACATGCCGCTCTGGCGGCCGCGCGGCGATGGCGATCAACCTGTTGAACAAGGCCGCAGGGTTCACGAAGCTCTACAACATCCTTGACGGCATGGAGGGCGACATCGTCGACGACCCCGACAGTGTCTTCAAGGGAATGCGCAGGAAGAACGGCTGGATCATGTCCAATCTGCCATGGACCTATGACCTCGACCCATCGGTGATGGCACTCCCCGAGCGCGAGACCGGCGAGCTGCATCCAGGCAACGCGGCGGACTAGCTGGCCAAAGCGGGCGGCAGGGGACGGCTCCTGGCGCCCGCTTTATCCGAAGGGCGAAGACATGTCTGAGGGAATCAGCGTCGTCGTTCCTTTTGCGGTCGGCGTGGCAATCAGCCCGGTGCCCATCATCGCAGTGATCCTGATGCTGTTCTCGGCGCGCGCGAAAGTGAACGGTCCCGTCTTCATGTTCGGCTGGGCGCTCGCGCTCGCCGTCGTGAGCGCGTTCGCCTACGTCGCAGGTGCCGCTGCTACGAGCGAGACCAGCACGGAGACCGTCTCATGGGGCACACTGATACTCGGCCTACTGCTGCTGCTCATGGCGGTTCGTCAGTGGCGCAGCCGGCCCGCTCCGGGGGAGACTCCGGAGATGCCGAAGTGGATGGCCGGTATCGATGCATTCACGCCGGGCAAGTCTTTCGGGCTCTCACTCGTGCTTGCGGGGCCCAACCCCAAGAACCTGCTGCTCTCGCTCGGCGCCGGTGCGGCACTCGCGGGGCTCGGATTGTCGACGACAGAGGCCGTCGTCTCGTGGATCGTGTACATCGTCGTGGGCAGCATCACTATCGCTGGTCCCGTCGTCTACTACCTTGTCGGCGGCAGCAAGGCGAAGACGTCGCTCGACTCACTCAAAGACTGGCTTGCAGTGAACAACACCGCCGTGATGGCCGTGCTGTTCCTGCTGTTTGGCGTGAAGTTGATCACCGACGCGCTGCCGGCGCTGGGCGGATGACAGCGCCAAGGCAGCCTGGGTTTGCATCTACCTGCCCGGCATGAACCAACGTTCAGACGAGGACTACCGCTCGTGAAGGAATCGTGGCTCAAGCGCAACGTCCCGATGCTGTCGTGGTTGCCGGCGTACGATCGGCGCTGGCTGTCGGCGGACGTGATCGCAGGCCTGACGGTGTGGGGGCTCGTGGTCCCGGAGTCGATGGCCTACGCCGGCGTCGCTGGCCTTCCCCCGCAGTTCGGGTTGTACACGCTTGTGTGCTCGCTGCTCCTGTATGCGGTTCTGGGCAGCTCGAAGCACTTGTTCGTCCAGCCCACCTCGGCGTCGGCTGCGCTCATAGCCTCGTCGGTGACCGCGGTCATGATCGCCGCCGGGGTTGCGACGAGCGGATCGGCCATCGACCCC
>CAYHCN010000353.1:0-2471 GCA_964354945.1 uncultured Eubacteriales bacterium | reverse complement strand
GTTCAAGCTCATGGCCACGCTCGGCGTCACCCTCGCGCTGTGGTCGTGGCGGAAGTATCGCGCCGTGCTCGGAACGGCACTGCTCGCGCTGCTGGTCTACGCAGGACTCATGGTGTACCACGCATGGGGGCTGACACAGCTCGGCTTGCTGTAGCCGTCGTCTTCGTCCCCATCGCGGCCGGTTGTTTCGCTACGCCCCGAGAGCCTTCGCCCGCTTCAGCCACGTCCGCGCTACGTCCCACGGCTGCGCGTTGATGAGTTCGTCACGCGTGACGAGTCCTCGGCGAGCCTGCGCAACCCCGTAGCGCATGTAACGGAGCTGCTCGGCCGCGTGAGCATCCGTTCCCAGCGAGAACCGGACCCCGTACCGGCGACCGAGACGGATGTGCTCGGCGGAGAGGTCGAGCCGATCGGGATAGGAGTTGATCTCCATGATGGTCCCCGTCTCCCCGGCCGCCTGCAGCACCGCGTCCATGTTCAGCCTCATCGGGTCGCGCCTGCCGATGATCCTGCCAGTGGGGTGTGCGATCACGTCGACGAGAGGGTGCTCTATCGCCCGCAGCAGTCGGTTCGTGACCGTCGCCTCGTCCTCGTCCCATCCGGAGTGCAGCGAGGCAAGCGCAATGTCGAACGTGGCGAGGACGTCGTCGTTGTAGTCGAGCGACCCGGCATCCCCGATGTTGAGCTCGATGCCCTTGAGCAGCCGCGGACCGCCGTCCTCGATGGCGTTCAGCTCGTCGATCTCGGCGAACTGGCGCTCGATCTCGGAGACATCGAGACCCCCGACCATCCGCAGGTCGTAGGCGTGGTCGGTCTGGGCGAGGTATGCGTAGCCGAGTTCGGCCGCCATGGCCCGGTTCGCGGCCATCGTGCTCTTGCCGTCGGTGAAGGTCGAGTGGCACTGCAGGTCGCCGAGAACGTCGGCGAGCGTGATCAGGAGGGGCAACGCGTCGGCGGCTGCCAGTTCGATCTCATCGAGACCCCAGCGCATCTCGGGGTCGGGCACCGTCAGACCGAGGGCCGCATACACCTCCGCCTCGGTCGCGCCGGCGATTCGTTCGACCTCATTGCCCTCATCATCGACTCGGAACACGCCGTATTCGTTGACCTTGAGTCCCTCGGCCTTCGCGCGCTCGCGCAAGCGCACGTTGTGCTCCTTGTTGCCGGTGAAGTACTGGAGCGCGGCTCCGTACTGCTCAGGCGCGACGACGCGCAGGTCGACCTGGAGACCGTCGTGCAACTCGACGCTCGCCTTGGTGCCACCCGCTGCCAGGACGCGCTCGACAGCGGGAAGTGCGGTGAAGCCAGCGATCAAGGCGTCGGGCTCGGTGCTCGAGGCGAGGAGATCGATGTCGCCGATCGTCTCCTCTCGACGGCGGACGCTGCCGGCGGCTTCGATGCGATCGACGCCAGGCAGGGAGGCGACCTCGCGAGCGAGCTGCTCGGCGGCGGGGAGCGCGACGCCGATCGGGGTCCGCGCGGCATGCCGTTGCCGTGCCTCGAGACCCTTGGCGATGTTGGCGGCCGTCTTGGCGCCGAAGCCGCGCAGCGGGGCGACGGCGTCGTTGTCGAGCGCGCGGGCCAGGTCGTCGATGGTCGAGACGCCGAGCCATTCGTGGAGCAGGGCTGCGCGCTTCGGGCCGACGCCGGGGATCTCCATGACGTCGGCGAGCGAGGGAGGGACCTTCGCGCAGACCTCGTCGAGCTGGTCGAATGAGCCACGCGCCACGATCTGCTCGACGTTGGCGGCCATCTTGGCGCCGACGCCGGGGATCTCGGTGAGGCGACCCTGCTCGGCGAGGGTGGCAACCTGCTCAGGCCACGCGCGGATCGCACTGGCAGCCTTGCCGTAGCTGAGGAAGCGGAACTTGTCCGCGCCGGAGATCTCGAGCAGTGCCGCCATGAGGTCGAGCTTCGCGGCGACGGCCATGTTGTCGTAGGCGGGCATGGGTTGAGAGTACCCGACTACGTCGGCGGCGGCGTTCTGGGGTCAGTGGCGGGCGCAGCACGACGCTCCATCGTGCCCCTGCGCGCACGAATCCACGTGGGGATGGCGGTGAGAACGTCGACGGTCAGGGCCACGCCCACGAGGTACGGGACTACGTCGAGCTCCCATCGTAGCGAGCGCCACACCCAGTGGGCCTGCGAACCAGCGTTCATCACCCGATCGAGAAGAAACGTGGCGTTGAAGGCGACATCGATCACAGCTGCAAGAGCGACCAGCAGCACCAGTCGCCAGATCGCCTGTAGCCCGGCGCGGAAACGCCAATCAGCGCGGCTCCACTTCCAGAACACGACCCCGATCGCACCCCAGAACCAGCCCAGAGCGCCGAGCAAGAGATCGGTCTGGGACCACGAATCAACCGGGACGGCGGGCCACCACGGCGGTCCAGAGAACGGCACGGCGAGCCGAAGTCCGAACAGCGCGTGCGCGGCGATCCCATTCCCGATGTTCTCGGCCGCCCTGAGCG
>CAYHCN010000352.1:0-2478 GCA_964354945.1 uncultured Eubacteriales bacterium | reverse complement strand
CTACATGTACTACGTCGGACTCTCGGCGGGCGGCCTCGTGGTCTACGCGAGCGTCCACCTGTTCAACGCCCAGGTCTTCCGGCCGCTCTCCCGCATCGCGGTACTCCAGGCGGCAGTGCTCGTGCTCATGGCGCTGCTCTCGGTGTTCACCGACTTCGAGCGGCCGTGGCGGTTCATGTGGTTCCTGATCACGCCGAACCCGACCGCCCCGTTCGTCTACACCGGCTCGGCGGCCACGCTGTACATGATCCTGTGTTTCGCAGACCTGTGGGTGCTCATCAGCGGCAAGGGCGGCGAGAAGCTCGCGTTCACGATGACGCTCATCGCGCTGCCGACGGCCATCTACCTCCACACCACCACGGCGTTCGTGCTCGCGTTGAACAAGTCGAGGGAGCTGTGGCACACCGCGGTGATGGTCCCGATCTTCCTGACCTCCGCAACTGCCTCGGGCGTCGCGCTGCTGCTGATCTTCGCGTACGTCCTGCAAGGCCTCGGCGTGATGAAGTTCAAGCGGACGATGTTCCGAAGCCTTGCGACCCTACTCGCGACGGTCATCATCATCGACCTGTTCCTGCTGACCGTTGAGATCCTCACGGTGTTCTGGCCGACCTCCGCATCGCCCGGTCACACCATCCGGATGAGCGAGTTCCTGGTGGGGCGGTACGCACCGTTCTTCCTGCCCGTGCTGTTTCTCGGGATGATCGCGTTCGCGCTGCTCGCGAGGCGCCCGACCCGGCACATTCCCGCCGTCCAGCTCACCGCGGCCACCCTCTACGTCGTGGCGATCTTCCTCAAGCGCTACGTGCTGATGGCGATGGGCTTCTCGCTCACGCCGCTGGGCCAGCGGACCCCGATCTACTACCCGAGCCTCATCGAGCTCGCGATCGCCGCCATGATCCTCGGCATCGGCTTGCTCATCGTGACGTTTGCCGCCAAGGTTCTCCCGCTCGAAGTGCCCGAGGAAGAAGAGCACGCCCACGTCTGGGTGACCGACGAAGACGAGGCTCCCGCAGCCGTGCCCGAGCACGCCGGGGCTGCCCCCGCACTCGCCGAGCCCACGCTCGAGCCGGGGGTGGGGTCGCTGTGAGCGCGAATCGGAGCAACACGCCTGCCGAGGGCCGCAGCTCGAGGATCCCGCGTTGGGCCGTGTGGGTCGCCATCGGCGTCGTCGCGGTGCTCGCGATCGCAATCGGCGTGGGCCTATACGTCACCTCGAAGCCATCGTTCTACGCACGCTACCGGCTCTACGAGCGAAGCTACACGACGCTGGAGGCGTCCGCACACCGGGGCCTGAAGTGCCGCCAGTGTCACGGCGGCACGAGTGGTCCGGTCGGCTACGCTGCGCGCGTCGGCGACTTCTATCGCAGCATCGCCAGGACCCCCAAGCAGCCGGTCTTCATCTCACTTTCCACGCCGATGTCGGATGCCTGCCGCAAGTGCCACATGTACGACTGGAGCGACAACGCGAAGCGCACGGCGAAGATCCCGCACCCGGCGCACCTCCGGGTCGCTGACGAGCCTCGCGAATGCGTGAAGTGCCACAAGTGGACGGCGCACGAAGAGTCGTACATGCAGAAGCACAAGTCGATGCCGTTCTCGACGGTGTGCGCGTCGTTCGGGTGCCACGTCGGGTGGAAGACCACCGACCAGTGCGGCAGCTGCCACCACGCGCTGCAAGAGGGCAAGGGCGAATGGAAGAAGGTCCACCGCGTGACGGTGCAGGCCTTCGGTCCCAACGGCTGTCTCGAGTCGTGCCACGACGCCGGCCAGTGCCGCCTGTGCCACACCACGGGCAAGCGCCCTGCGTTCAAGGCGGGTGGCGTCACCGGCGTGACCCAGATCGAGCGAGCGCACGTGAAGAAGGACTGGCTGTCGAAGCACGGCGACTTCGCGCTGGCCGACGGGTCGAAGTGTTTGACCTGCCACGTGTCGGAGGGCGAGTGCAAGGACTGCCACGCGAAGCGACCGGCGTTCCACGGCGATCCCGCGAGCTGGCTGACGCGCCACAAGGCCCTCGCCAAGAACACGAAGCGCTGCCTCACGTGCCACGAGCAGAAGTTCTGCGACGCGTGCCACAAGCAGTTCAAGGAGATGCGCTAGGTGACCGAGAACTCGTCATCGACCCCGGCTGAGATGGCCGAGCCCGAGGAGCCGATGGCTGACGTACAGCCCACGGACGCCGCCACCGGTCCCGTGACCGTCGCCGAAGGCTCCGCCGATCAGCCGAAGAAGCGGCGCCTCGGCTGGAAGATCCTGGCCGTGGTCGTCGTCGTGGCGATCCTCGTCGCGATCGCGCTGCCGATCTTCTCGACGCTGCAGCCGCGCTACTACAAGCGCTACGCGAGCCTGCACGGCCGCATGGTCAACTGGGAGGTCTCGACACATGCGAAGGTTCCGTGTTCGGGCTGCCACATGAACCCGGGTGTAGGGGGGTTCCTGAGCTTCGCGGGCAAGTCGATCCCTGCGTTCTACTCCCAG
>CAYHCN010000351.1:0-2483 GCA_964354945.1 uncultured Eubacteriales bacterium | reverse complement strand
TCCACGTGCCCATCGCGGGCATGGCGCTCCTGCCGGTCTTCGCATCGGGGTGGCCCCTCGTGTTGCTGCCGCTGCAGATCGCATTCCTCGAACTGATCATCGACCCGGCGTGTTCAATCGCATTCGAGGCCGAGCCGGTCGATACCGAGATCATGGACCGCTCCCCGAGGGGCCTCGGCGAGCCGCTCTTCGGTCGCCGGGTGCTCACGATCGCCGTACTTCAAGGTCTCTCGGTGCTGGGTGCGGTGTTCTCCGTGTACGTGTGGACCGTGCTCTCCGGCCAGCCCGACGGCGAGGTCCGCGCCATAACCTTCGCGACCCTCGTCGTCGGCAATATCGCGCTGATCCTGGTGAACCGGTCGTGGCGCCTGAGCGTGTTCGAGTCGTTTCGCGAGCGTCGCAACCCCGCGCTGGCCTGGGTTGTCGCCGTTGCTGGCGGTGCGCTGACGCTGCTACTGACCGTGCCGTTCCTCCGCGAGCTGTTCCGGTTTGCTCCGGTGACGCTCGCCGAGGTCGCCGTCGCGATGCTGGCTGCGGTGCTCAGCGTCGCGTGGTTCGAGATCTACAAGCTCGTGAATCGCCGCCGGGCCTTCACGCTTAGCGCGCGGTAAGCACGCCGCAAGGCGCCCGAGCGACCATCGGTCTCGGCCGGAAAGGCGCCGCCGGCCGACCATTCATTCGCCGCCCGTCCCCCCTCGGCAGGCACGTCCCTCGAGGAGGGGATGTTCCATGTTCAAGCGTATCCTGACCACCGCGATCGGAGCGCTGCTCGCGCTGTCGATCGGCGCCGCGAGCGCCTACTTCACGGCCCAGATCAAGGTGCCCGACTCCGTGATCAGGGCGGGCAGCGTGGCGGTCTCCGCGGAGCCGACCAGCGCGCCGCTGTCGATCGATTCGCTGGCGCCGGGAACGAGTGCCGCCAGGTCGCTCGCCGTGGTCAACGACGGCTCGCTTCCCGTCGATGTCGTTGTCAGCCCGTCGAAGACGGCCGGCATCACCGCCTTCTACGAGTCGCTCAGCTGCACGGTCACATCGGGCAACGTCCCCCTGTACGCGGGGCCGCTCTCGCAGATGAAGACCGAGGCACTGCGGATGAGCCCAGGTGCCCGGGGTGACCTGCGGTTCGAGATCGGGCTGCCCGCCGAGTCGGGGAACGACCTTACCGAGGACTACGTCAAAGTCTCGCTCTACATCGACGCCGAGCAGGCGCACTGATGGCCCGCTTGATGTCGCTGATCCCGTGGCTGGCCGCGTGCGCTGTGCTGGTCGCTTCGGGCGGCGCGATTGGCCGGGCAGTTCAACCTGTGCGCGTCGCGGGGGCGTCGATGAGCCCCGCGCTCGAGCCGGGGGACATCGTGTTGGTCGCTCGCCGGTCGCAGGCCGGTCCCCGTGACATCGTGCTCATCCGGGAACCGGGGCATCAAGCGGTGCTCCACCGGATCGTCGCCCCGTCCGCGAGCGGCGGTTGGGTGACCCGAGGCGACGCGAACCCCGTCGCCGATCTCGCGCCGGTGCCGCGCTCGGCGATCGCGGGGCGAGTGATCCGCGTCGTTCGCACCGGTCGCTCCATGAGGGAATGGCGCGAGGTTCTCGGCGGTGTTACACTCGCGAACCAATCGGATAGCACTCGGCGATGACGGAGATGCGCTGCATCGACAAGCCGGCCGACCAGGAAGTGGCCCCATCGACTGGAAGGGCCTCGGACGGCGAGACGCAGCGGTTCACTCCACCAGCCGCGACCTGAACTCGCGAGCCGCCGGCGGTGCCGGAGCGAGCGACAGTAGGGGAGCCGGATCCCCCGATAGCGGGACGTCCGCGGTGAGAAGCCCGGAGCGCGGCGCGACGCGTCGCACGAAGTGGGCCCGAGAGGGTCAATCGAGGTGGTACCGCGGGAGCCGCATCTCCCGTCCTCGGGCACGTGTAGCCCGAAGACGACGAGGTGCGGCTTCTTTCGTGTCGGCGATGGTACGAGGAGCGAGAGATGACCGTTCTGCAGGAGCTCGAGCAGACACGCGACGAGGCGCTGGCGGCGATCGCTGCCGCGTCGACGCTCGCGGAGCTCGACGCGGCCCGCGTGGCGTACCTCGGCAAGAAGGGGTCGCTGACCGGCGTGCTGCGCGGGCTGGGCGGCCTCTCCGCCGAGGAGCGCCCAGCGGTGGGCAAGACCGCGAACGAGGTCCGGGTCGCGCTCGAGGCGGCACTCGATGAGCGCAAGACCGAGCTCTCCGCATCGGCGCTCGACGAGCGGGTCGCTGCCGAGGCCGTCGACATCACCCTGCCCGGCCGCCGTCGTGAGCTGGGGCACGAGCATCTCATCAACCGCATCACCCGCGAGGTGACCGAGATCTTCGTGGGACTCGGCTATCAGGTCGCCGAGGGCCCTGAGGTCGAGCTCGACTACTACAACTTCACCGCGCTCAACACGCCGGCCGACCATCCCGCCCGATCGCTCGCCGACACGTTCTACGTGAAGGACCTCTCGG
>CAYHCN010000350.1:0-2484 GCA_964354945.1 uncultured Eubacteriales bacterium | reverse complement strand
CGCGTGCGCTGGCCGCTCGCCTCTACCGGGGTCATCTCGGTGTTCCTGCTGTGGGAGTGGTACCAGAACCTGCGCCCGATCTACACCGCGCAGAACCCCACCGCTCCGGCCGGGGTCGTTGCGTACCACAACATCCTGGCCATCTCCGGGCTCGTGGTGGGCGCGTTCGCGATCTCGACCGCTCTGTTCCTGTTCATAGACGGCGCTCGTAAGCGTGCGGCGTCTCGCGGCGAGGGCTTCGGCACCGCGCTATGGCAGATCATGTCCAAGGCCCGCAGCCAGACCGGCGGCTACATCACCCACCTCGGTGTGGGCATCATCCTCATCGGCCTGGTCGGCTCGGCGATGTTCGTGCGTGACATCAAGATCCAAGTCCCCAGCACGCCCGGTGCGAGTGCCAAGGCGGGCGACTACACCTTCGTGTTCCAGAAGGTCGAGAACAACACGCTGCCCAACGGTGACCAGGAGACCAAGGCGTTCTTCAAGGTGAACCGCAACGGGAAGCCGATCGGCACCCTCACCCCGGGCCAGCTCGCGTATGCCGTGCAGGGCCAGACTCGGCTGAACGCGAGCGTGGTGTCCGAGCCGCTGCGCGACGTCTTCGTCGCTCTCGAAGGGGAGCAAGAAGGCCAGCTCTCCCTCAACGTGAAGATCAACCCGCTGATCTGGTTCACGTGGATCGGTTTCGCGATCCTGCTCATGGGCACGACGGTCGCCCTGTGGCCGCGCGGCGCGAAGGCGCGCGAGCTGGCAACGAGCGAAGCGCGCGCAGGCAGCAGACCCGCGGCGAAGGCGAAGACGAAGGCGGCGGTCGGCTAGGGTATGCCAGAGGCACCCCGCTCCGATCTTGCGCTCGAGGTCCGGGACCTGTCCCGGACCTTCGGCGCGCGCAAGGCCCTCGACAAGGTGAGCCTCGAGCTGCCGAAGGGCGCGTTCCTGTCGATCTTCGGCCCCAACGGCGCCGGCAAGACGACACTCGTGAAGGTGCTCACAACGCTCACCAACCCCAGCAAGGGCGAGGCGCGCGTGGTGGGCTACCACGTTGTGGAGGACGCAGTCGAGCTCCGCGAGCACATCGGGCTCATCAGCCACAATCCGCTGCTCTATCCCGACCTGACCGCCGAGGAGAACCTCCTGTTCTTCGCGGACATGTACGGCTTGTCTCATCCGGCCAGCCGGGTCCGCGAGCTCCTCGAGGCGGTCGAGCTCGACCACCGCAGGCTCGACCCGGTGCGGTCGTTCTCCCGCGGCATGCTCCAGCGCCTCTCGATCGCGCGGGCCCTGCTCCACAAGCCCGAGGTGCTCTTCCTGGACGAGCCGTACTCCGGTCTCGACCCTCACGCAATGGACATCCTCGACTCGCTGATCGCGCAGATCCGCGCCGAGCACACCTTCGTGATGATCAGCCACGACCTGGCTAAGGGGCTCGAGCTGTGCAGCCACGCGCTGATCCTCGCCAAGGGCAAGGTCGTCTTCTTCGAGGAGAAGGAGTCCATCGACGACGAGGCCTTCGGCCGGCTGTACAGATCCACCGTCGGCATGGGGGTGTCCTAGGTGTCGGACAGCCCCAAGATCCTGACCCGGACCGAGCCGAAGCGCGGCACCAAGTCCTCGGCCGACTCCTCATCCTCGTCGTGGCGGCAGTTCAAGGCGATCCTCCGCAAGGACATCGTCATGGAGCTGCGTACCAAAGAGATGCTCACGTCGATGGGCCTCTATACGCTGCTGACCCTCGTCGTGTACTACGTGGCACTCAGCCAGACCGGCAACGCGTTCGATGTTCGGCTCATCGCCGGCGGCCTGCTGTGGCTCGCGTTCCTGTTCACGTCGATGCTCGGACTGAACCGGTCTCTCGTCCACGAGAAGGACCAGGGCTGTCTCGACGCCTTGCTCCTGTCGCCAGTGGACCGCCCAGTCATCTTCTTCGCCAAAGCGACGGGCAACCTCGTCTTCCTGCTCATCGTCGAGGTGCTCACTCTGCCGCTCTTCTGGCTCATGTTCCTGTCGGGCACCGGCAAGCAGATCGCCGGCCCGTGGTGGATGATCGCGCTGGCCCTCGTGGTCGGATCGATCGGAATCGCGGGAATGGGCACGCTGCTTGCCACTATGTCGGTGAACACGACCGGCAAGGACTTCATCCTCGCGGTGCTGTTCGTGCCGGTGATGTTCCCGCTGCTCCTGGGCGTGGTCTCGGCGACGTCCGCTGTCATCCTCGGGGACCAGGGTTGGGTCACCACGTACTGGCAGATGATGGGCATAGCGGCGGGATACGATGCCATAATGCTGCTGGCCGCGTTCGGGCTCTACGAATTCGTCATAGGCGCCTGATCGCGGGACCAAGGAGGGCTAGATGCGTCAACTCAAGGTGGCGATGGTCTTCGTCATCGTCGGCGGGCTGCTGACCACCGCAGCGTTCTTCATGGCGTTCTACTGGGCCGAGGTGCAGACCTTCGGCACCGTGACCGTGCCCCAGAAGCTCGACAC
>CAYHCN010000349.1:0-2495 GCA_964354945.1 uncultured Eubacteriales bacterium | reverse complement strand
TGGCGCTTCAGGGCGACGTGCTCGATGTGCCGCGTGTCACCGGCTCTGCAGTCGCCGAGGCGTGGCTAGAGGCCAGCCTGGCGCTGGAACAAGCACTTGAGAAGGTGAGCCTCGCCGACCTCGCTGCACGTCAGCGCGAGCTCGACGCCGAGACCGCCACGATGTACTACATCTGACGCGAAGGGGTTATCGGGCCCCCGTTTCGCGGTACCTCCTGCGTATGAGAGGAGGTGAGGATGGTGGAGGCAACTGTGACGCTTGGTGCTGTCCTCACGTGCGCGGTCACGAGTTGATCGTACAACCGCGAGCGCCATTGAACGGCGCCCGACATCACCGTTGGTGATGTGCATCCGATGTGCGATACCTTCACGACCGCGTCCGTGGGGCCGGGTTCAGAGCACCCCGCCGTCGCGGCCTGCCACGTGACCCATTGAAGCTTCAACGACGCCGCTCATTGAGTGGCGAACGGGGTCACGGTCGGTGGCCACGACGAGCACGCGGATTGTTTGACGTACAGGCCGAGGCGGTAGCCGAGGCCTACAGGACCAGAAGGCGGCGTCGGGGGATGCCGCCTTCTGCGCGCCCCCGTGTTGGAGCACTTGAAGCAAACCGTGCCGGCCAGGGCCTAGTAGTCCTGTATCTCATCGCGAGCAGCGACGCGAATACCACGCACGTCCAGCGCGGCGAGCGCGGCGATCTCCTCCTCTGGCGGTAGCCGCAGCGCGATACCGCACAGATTCCCGCGCTGGGGTGGGAGGGGCATCGGACGCACGGTGAGTCCAGCCTCGACCAGCACGTTCTCGGCCTCAAGCGAGGTGTGCGTGCTGTCGAACGCGAACACAACGAACGGCCTTAGAGGCTGCATGGCTGCGTGCTCCCGGAATCAGTCGAGTCGGACCTCGTGGCCGCCCTCGGCCCTGTCAACCGCAAAGAACAGGCCTCGCATGTCGGCGAGGCGCTGCAGGTGCCCCACTTCTACTTCAGTCGCGACCCGGGCCCGCAACGGAGTCCCCTTGCCGTTCAGCGCGCGCTTAACCTGATGGATCGCGTCGGGCACCGGCAGACCGCGAAGCTCCTCGATGTGTTGGTCTCGAGTGTCGAGCACGCCATCCACCCATCGTAGGGGGACGTCGCGGTACTCGGCCATGAGCGACGCCTCCGCGCGCTTGTAGTCAGCCGGCGTGAGCTCCGCTCGGCCGAACAAGGTGCAGTGGCACCAGCCCACTCGATCGATCTCGTCTTCCGCGAAGGCGCAAGGGCAGATCAGCTCGCGGTCGAGCTGCTCGCCCCCGCTCGGCTCAAAGCACGGGCAGTACCGTTTGCCGTACATCTCTTCGCAGTCGGACAGCCACAGCCGAAGGTTCGTGTACACCATCCACCTCGGATTGACGGACCACCCCTTGTTGGCGGCGTGCTTGCGAATCCACGCATCCTGCATGCCGAGGGTGGACCGGTACTTCGCGTAGTCCCGAGCGAAGCCCTTCATCATCGGCCACATGTTGCCCATCAGGCGACGTCCTCCATCGCGCTCAGGGCTGCCCCCAAGGCGCCAACCGTCTGAGCTTCCTCAGGCACGAGGACATCCCCCGAGAATCCCGCGCGCACGAGCTCCACCATCGCGGCGTTGTTCGCCACTCCCCCCGCGAATACGAGCGGACCCTGCGCGCCCACCCGCGCGAGCGACGACAGCGTCCGCTTGGTGATCGACTCGTGCAGGCCCCGAGCGATAGCGCCTCTGTCCTCGCCACGATGTACCAGACCGGTGACCTCGCTCTCCGCGAACACCGTGCACATCGATGAGATGGTCAGGCCCTTCTCGGCTGCGAGTGACTCCGCGGCGAGCTCCTCGAGCGTGAACCCCAGGGCCCGCGCCATGACCTCGAGGAACTTGCCGGTGCCGGCAGCGCACTTGTCGTTCATCTCGAAGTCAACGACCTTGCCACCCGAGCCGAGTGCGATGACCTTGGTATCCTGCCCACCGATATCGAGCACGCTGAGCGCGTCGGGGAAGAGCGCATGCGCTCCCAGGCCGTACGCCTTGATCTCGGTCACCGCGGTGCACTCGAACGCCTCGCGTGCGAGGTGCCGGCCGTACCCGGTCGCAACCATCGTGTCGAAGCCTTCGCGCTCCACGAGCTCACGCGCGACCGCTGCAGGGTCGAAGCCAGAGTCGGCGACGGCCGCCTCGACGAGGCGACCGTCTTCGACCCAGGCGGCGTCGACCGTGCGCGAGCCGATATCGATGCCGAGAACCCGCACTGTCGACTCCGGTCTCGCCCGAGGGCGGCTAGATCATCTCCAGGAACGCCTCGATACGGGTCTGCAACTGGCCCACGTCCTCCATCGAGTAGTCGGTCTCGATGCGGAGCACGGGGAAACCGGCTTCCTGGACCGCCTTCTCCACCGCGTGGCCCTCGATCTGGTACGTGCCGCAGAAGTTCAGCGTGTAGTCGATGACCCCGTCGGCGCCGAGGTCCTTGGCCATCCGGATGACG
>CAYHCN010000348.1:0-2515 GCA_964354945.1 uncultured Eubacteriales bacterium | reverse complement strand
GCCATGCGCTACACCGAGTCGCGCCTGCGCCGCGAGGCGATGGAGCTGCTCCGCGACCTCGACAAGGAGACGGTCGACTTCGGGCCC
The DNA here is from genome assembly GCA_964354945.1 of uncultured Eubacteriales bacterium. Classification (GTDB taxonomy): domain Bacteria; phylum Actinomycetota; class Coriobacteriia; order Anaerosomatales; family CAVXGS01; genus CAVXGS01. Next base: position 2,428 of record CAYHCN010000348.1, on the reverse strand, counting down.
AACTACGACGAGTCGCTCCAAGAGCCGCGCGTTCTCCCGGCGCGGTACCCGAACCTGCTGGTCAACGGCAGCGCGGGCATCGCGGTGGGCATGGCCACCAACATCCCGCCGCACAATCTCGGCGAAGCCATCGACGCCGTGACGGTGCTGATCGACAACCCCGACGCGACCGTCGACGACATCATGAAGGTGCTCCCCGGTCCGGACTTCCCGACCGGCGGCATCATCATGGGCCGCGACGGTATCCGCTCGGCGTATGAGACCGGCCGAGGCTCGATCACCGTCCGCGGCAAGGCCCACGCCGAGCAGACCTCGACGGGCCGGACGCGAATCATCATCACCGAGATCCCGTACCAGGTGAACAAGAGCAAGCTCGTGCAGAAGATCGCCGACCTGGTACGCGAGAAGAAGCTCACCGAGATCTCCGACCTGCGTGACGAATCCGACCGCAAGGGCATGCGCGTCGTCATCGAGCTCAAGTCACACGCGATCCCCCAGGTGGTGCTCAACAAGCTCTACAAGCACACCCCGCTGCAGACCGGTTTCGGCATCATCATGCTCGCGCTGGTCGACGGCGTGCCCCACACCCTGCCGGTCCGCGAGGCGCTGTGGCACTACCTCGAGTTCCAGAAGGAAGTCATCACTCGGCGCACCCGCTACGAGCTGCGCAAGGCCGAGGAGCGTGCCCACATCCTCGAGGGCTACGTCATCGCTCTCGACAACATCGACGAGGTCATCCGGATCATCCGGGCGAGCGACGACGACGCCGAGGCCAAGGCGCGCTTGATGGAGCGCTTCGCGCTCTCCGAGGCCCAGACCGACGCGATCCTCGAGATGCGCCTGCGCCGCCTCACCGGCCTCGAGCGCCACAAGATCGAGGACGAGCTGACCGAGCTGCGCGCGAAGATCGCGTACTACAAGGAAGTCCTCGGCGACATGGGCCTCGTGCTCAAGATCATTCGCGAGGAGATGCAGGAGATCAAGGCGAAGTTCGCCGGCCCGCGGCGCACCGAGATCTCTTCGGCGGCCAAGGACCTCGACATCGAGGACCTCATCGCCGAGGAGGACATGGTCGTCACGATCACCAAGGCCGGCTACGTGAAGCGCCTCCCGGTGGCGACGTACCGCCAGCAGAAGCGCGGCGGCAAGGGCCTTCAGGGCGTGAACCTGCGCGAGAACGACTTCGTGGAGCAGTTGTTTATCGCGAGCACCCACGACTACGTGCTGTTCTTCTCCACCAAGGGCAAGGTGTACCGCCTGAAGGTCCACGAGCTGCCGGTCGGGTCGCGACATGCGCGCGGTACCGCCGTCGTGAACCTTCTGCCCTTCGAGCAGACCGAGCGCATCGCCGCGGTCATCAACACCAAGACGTTCGGTGCAGATGACTTCCTCCTCTTCGCCACGAAGCACGGCATGGTCAAGAAGACGCAGATGGAGGCGTACAACCGCTCTCGCCGCGACGGCATCATCGCCATCAACCTGCGCGACGACGACGAGCTCATCTCGGTGCGCCGCGTCCGCGAGGGCGAGAAGGTCATGATGGTCTCGGCCCAGGGCAAGGCCATCAAGTGGGACGAATCCGAGGCTCGTCCGATGGGCCGCGACACCATGGGCGTCAAAGGCATGAACATCCGAGGCGACGATCAGGTCCTCGGTATGGAGATCGCTCCCGCAGGCAGCGAGCTGTTCGTGGTCACGATGCGTGGCTACGGGAAGCGCACTCCGGTCGGTGAGTACCCCGAGCACCATCGCGGTGGCCAGGGCGTCAAGACGATCCAGGTCACCTCGAAGAAGGGCCAGCTCGCGGGCATGAAGATCGTCCAGCCCCAGCACGAGCTCATGCTCATCTCCGAGGAGGGCGTCGTCATCCGGGTCAAGGCCGACGACATCTCGCGCCTCGGACGATCGACCCAGGGCGTGAAGGTCATGAACGTCGCCGACACCGATCGCGTCTCGGCGATCGCGCGGGTCTCCGGCGGCAAGAAGAAGAAGCCGAAGGTCCTCGAAGGCCAGGAGACCCTAATCGCTGAGGACGGCACGCTCACTCTCGGCGGTGCCGAGGGCGAGGCCATCGAGTTGGGTATCGGCAAGGACATGCTCACCGACGAAGACCACGAGGCCGAGGCCGAGGAGCTCGTCGCCGAGGAGTTCGAGGATGCCGAAGAAGGCGCCGTCGCCGAGACGGTGGACGACGAGGAGTAACACCGACCGCGGCCTTAGCGCCGCGTGAGACACCCGCGACGGGGCGCCCTGAGGGGCGCCCCTCACGATTGGAGAGCGCTGAGGTGGCCGAAGTCCGCGTCTCGCCCGAACTCGAAGCTCGTCTGGCCGAGGTGGACTGCGTGCTGTTCGACCTCGACGGTACCCTCGTCGACACGATCGAGCTGATCCTGTGCTCGTTCCGCCACGCCACCGAGCAGGTCCTCGG
>CAYHCN010000347.1:0-2541 GCA_964354945.1 uncultured Eubacteriales bacterium | reverse complement strand
CGCCCGGTAGACCCGTGACTTTGCGTGGCGGCGCTTTCGCGCTGCCGTGCCCTGATCGGGGTGCTCGTACGCTGTGCGGCTATCAAACCGTCCATCTGGTTTATCGGCGCACGGCTGTACACTCTTTATGGGAATTTGTGTCCGCCGTCACAGAACTTTCGGCCCCGGAACGCAGACGCTGTGCTGGTCGAAGCGGGTTGCCGGGGGAAGGAGCCGAGACGTGAGCGACATCGCCGCACGCCCGGCCCCTTTGCGGCGGCGAAAGGTCTTGCTGCTCGCAAGCAACGTGCTGCTCGTGGCCGCCATCGCGCTGGTCGCCTACCCATTCGTCACCGACTTCTTTTCCGGTCGCCACCAGCGGTCGCTGAACGCGAGCGTCACGCTTGCCGGACCCGAGACCCCCTTCGTCACGCCTTCGGGCAGCCATTCTTTCGACTGGCAGGGTTGGGAGACGCAGGATCGTGCGTACTGGATGAAGCTGTCCTCGGGAGGCGTGTTCGGCCGGCTCGTCATCCCCCAGATCCGCCTCGACACGGTGGTGGTCAAGGGCGCGACGATGGAGAATCTCCAGCGTGGGCCGGTGTACAACGAGGTGAGCTCGTTTCCCGGCCCCACCGGGAGGACGACCTTCCACGGCCACCGCGTGACCTGGCTGCACCCCTTCAAGAACGTGGACAAGCTGAAGGCCGGCGACCAGTTCACGTTCTACTCGCCCTATCGGCGGTACACGTATGTCGTCAAGCGGCTCGCGATCGTCAGGCCCGAGAAGCTCGTCGACCTCATGCGCGATACTGCGAAGCCGTCGATCATCCTGACCGCGTGCCACCCGTGGTATAGCAAGCGGTTCCGAATCGTCGTGGTGGCAGACCTCGTCGGCGCAGCATCCGTGACTCCGCCGCACTAATGAGATTGGATACTGCATGCGAGTGCTCGTGACCGGTGGCGCGGGGTTCATCGGGTCGAGCCTCTGCGCAGTGCTGCTCGACGCCGGCTGCGAGGTGGGCGTGATCGACGACCTTTCCTCCGGCTCCGCCGAGAATCTCGACGAACGCGCGTGGTTTCGCCGTCTCGACATCCTCGATCTGTGTGTCGAGAACGCGGTGGCGGAGTTCGCCCCCGACACGATCGTCCACCTCGCGGCCCAGCCGAGCGTCGCGGCGTCGTTCAGGGATCCGAGCCGCGACTGGGCGGTCAACGCCGAAGGCACGGCGACCGTCGCGCGAGCTGCTGACGCGGCCGGAGTGCGGCGCATGCTCTCTGCCTCGTCAGCCGCGGTCTACGGCGAGCCATCCGTGGTCCCGCTCCACGAGTCGTCGCCAAAGGTCCCCGCGAACCCGTACGGTCGATCCAAACTAGCTGCGGAGGGCATGCTCGCCGACACGCTCTGCGACAGCGCCACTGACTTCGCAAGCTTGCGCTTCAGCAACGTGTACGGGCCGAGGCAGGATGCGCTCGGCGAGGGCGGCGTCGTCGCGGTGTTCTGTCACGCACTCGCGTCCGGCGAGACGCCGCAGATCTTCGGGACCGGCGAGCAGACCCGCGACTTCATTTTCGTCGGCGACATCGTCACCGCGATCGTCGCCGCGATCCACGCCGACGTGCCCCTGGCCTCGGCGCTCCCCGCCGATTCGGTGGCCCAGGCGGCCGCGTACAACGTGTCCACGGGCGTGGAGACGAGCGTCAACGACCTCGCCACCGCGATTCGGGACGTCACGGGCACCTCAGCCGAGTTCGCGCGGTGCGAAGCACGTGAAGGCGACGTCGACCGCAGCGCCCTCGACCCGTCCAAGCTTGGCGAGGTCGTGCAGTGGCGGGCCAGCACCCCACTTCGCGACGGCCTTGCCGAGACGTGGGCGTGGTTCTCGGCGAGGTAGCCGACGATGAGCGCAGACTACCCCCTTCCAGACGCCGGTACAGGATCGCGTGCCGCGGAGAGCGCCGAGGAGATCCGGGCGATCTTCACCGCCAAGGTGGTCGCCGAGGTCGCGGCGGCCGACGCGCTCGCGCCGGGGTCGGACGCCATCCCCACCCGCGGCAACCCGCTCGCCCGCGTGCTCGTCCTGAAGGGCCTCCCCGGCCCCGCGGAGGCATCTGGCGGTGCGGCGGTCTCAGGTGCCGACGGCGAAGCGATCGTGAAAGCGCTCGTTGCCCTGGGCTACCGAGACGACGACGCATTCTTCGCGCTCACTCGGCCAGAACCAGGTGCATCGACGGACCGGCGGATCGCGCGCCTCGGCGCCATCGTGGAGGCGGTGGATCCCATCGTGGTCATCGCGCTCGATCCGGACGCCGCGGCCGATCTGTCCGAGGCTGTGGGGGAGCAGGTCTCCGTCGGTTCTGCGCGGGAGGCGATGGGACGGCGCCACGTGGCTGTCGACGGCCTCGAGGCGTCGCTCGGCAACGAGAACCACAAGAAGAGAGTGTGGCGGCAGCTGCAGGCGGCCGCGCCACCGGGACCGATCTACTAGGGTCGCCTAGTCCTCTTCAATCTCCGTGATCGCGCCCATCGGGCAGACCTCCATGCACGCCTCGCACGCGTCG
>CAYHCN010000346.1:0-2546 GCA_964354945.1 uncultured Eubacteriales bacterium | reverse complement strand
CGGGCCCGCTGCCGGTGACCCAGATGGCGAAGAGCGGGGCTCCCGAATGGGCCGCAAGTCGGACGTGCACGTCGGGTAGAAGAGCCGGACGCCCGAAGAAGGTCAGCGGCCGCTTGCCCCTCGCCAAGGCCCGATCCACGCCGGTCAGCACCGACCCGCCTCTCTCGAGCCTCCTCGCCGCGTCCCTGAGCGTGGTTCCGGAGATGGGTGTCACGTCCAGCCCCACCCTGCGTCGCAGGTCGTTCTGGTGCTGGTACGCGTCCGTCGGATCGGGCACGGAGAGCACCTGGGCGCGGAGCCCGCGCAGCGCCAGCGCGCGACCGGCGAGGTCGAAGTTGCCCATGTGCAAGGCAGCGAACACCACCGCCTCGCGGTCCGAACGCTGAAGCCACTCGGCGGCGACAGGGGCCAAGGTGATCGAGTCGCGGAGCGCCTCTTCGTCGTCGAGCAAGTGGTACAGATCGAAGACCGAGCGCGCGATTGTCCGGAGCGTGGACTTCACCTGGTCATCGAGCTCCCGACCCACCAGCCCGCCACCGGATACGACCCACTGGTTCAGCCGTACCGCTCGCACCAGACCCATCGAGCGATTGGCCGAGACGGCGTCCGCGGTGGCTTCGGCGAGTCGATGCCCCACCGATGTGGGCGTCGAACGGCCGATCCCCTGCACGATCCGCAAGGCCATCTTGCTGTTGGCGACTGTGTCCAGATCGAGCGGCGGCACGTCCGTCTCCCCTCCCCCACGCGTGGTGCGCTGACTCCAGACTACCGTAACCTCCGCTCTGCTACGCTTTCGAAGTGCAGGTCAGACCCGGCGAGCCGGCTCAGGCGAAGGGAATGCTGCGTGGACACGGAGCAGGGCACGATCGCCCCGGCACCAACCACGAACGAACCACCCACCAAGACCTCAACTACTCCGGACCCTATCTCGATCGAGGAGCTCGGGCTCGGAGATCCGCGAATCCGTGAGTTCGAAGAGCTCCCCTGGCGCCTCTATCACGGCGACCCCTGCTGGACGCCCCCTTTGCGAGCCGACTATCTCGGCAACCGAGTCCTCGGCAACATCGGTCTCCTGACCGCCGAGCACCCCTACCACCGGCACGCCGAGGTGACGCACTTCCTCGCCCGCCGGGGAAAGCGGGCCGTCGGCCGCATCTCCGCGGCGATCAACCACCGGTTCAACGACTACTACGGCGTTGGGACGAAGATCGGGTTCTTCGGCTTCTTCGAGGTTGAGGAAGACTTCGAGGCCGCTTCGGCACTACTCGATGCCGCGCGTGGCTGGATCGCCGCCAAAGGGATGCTCGCGATGCGTGGACCCGGGGAGTACTCCAACGCGACACACGAACGCCAGGGCATCCTCGTCGAGGGGTTCGAGTACCCGCCTACCGTCGAGCTGACACACAACCCGCCCTACTACGGGGAGTTCCTGGAGCGCTGGGGCCTCGAGAAGGTCAAGGACTACCACGCCTACCTGATCGAGCTCAACGACAGCAAGCAGCCCGAACTTGCGAAGCTCGCCGCACGCGTGGAACACGAAGGGCATGTCACCACCCGCACCGTGGAGATGGAGAACTTCAACGCCGACATCCGCCTCGTCATCGAGATCTACAACGAGGCATGGGCCAACAACTGGGGCTTCCTCCCGGTCACGCCCGAGGAGGCCGACACCATCGCCGACACCCTCAAGCCGATCATCGACCCGGGCCTTGTGCGGTTCGCGTTCTACGACGGCGAGCCGGCCGCGGTTCTCGGCGGGTTTCCCGACCCCAACTGGGCACTTCGACCACGATGGAAGTGGTACGGCGACGGCGACACCGTGCGGATCGGGCGGCTGCTGAGGATGCGCCGGCACATCCCCCGGATCCGTCTGATGTTCTTCGGGATCAGGCCGCCATTCCGACAGAAGGGCATCGACGCCCTGCTGTACGCCCACACCCTCGACTATGCGCTGGCAAACGGCTACACGACCGTCGAGCCGTCGATGCTCCTCGAAGACAACGACCTCATTCTGAGCGCGTCGAAGTTCATGGGCGGGCGCAAGTACAAGACGTGGCGCATCTACGAGCGGCCGCTGTAGGTCGCGCTGACACCCGCGCACCCGCGCGTCGGCGTCGGAAACCCGCACAACGGGCAGAGACTTGCTACGAGACGTATCGTCTGCCCTCGGCGTTGCTGCCAAGGACACCCGAGCGAGTGGCTGTTCGGTGACGGACTCGACCGGCACGTTCCGGTCGGACTCGACCGCAGCCCATCCCGAGGAGTGTCATGTCACGAACGCCTGCCGCCAGACCCACGGGCGCCCGCCCGCCGAGCACTGACCAGGTCGGTCGAACACGCCCGACGGCGCCCGGACACATCGATCAGCCGTGCGACGCCACCCACGTTCGCAGTACCGCGGTCGTGTACTGCGAGGGGGACTTCGGCGCCGGCGACGGCAAGACCGCCAACGGCCTCGTCCGACATTCCGAGAAGTACGAGATCCTCTCGGTCATCGACAGCACGAAGGCGGGCCTGGACTCAGGCGAAGTCCTCGGCGACGCACC
>CAYHCN010000345.1:0-2551 GCA_964354945.1 uncultured Eubacteriales bacterium | reverse complement strand
GTACGCGATGGGCACCTCGGCGATTCGCCGTGCGGGCTTGTCGAGCAGTGCGCAGATCTCGAAACTCGCCGGCTCGTGGGCCCTGAGAAGCCGGGATACGTAGTGGACGGTGAGCCCGGTGTCTACGATGTCCTCCACGAGCACGACCGAGGCGCCGTGGAGGTCGTCGCTGAGGTCCTTGGTGACCTGGGCGACACCGCCCTCGCCGGGTCGGTATGGCGCGATCCCGAGGAAGTCGATCGACAGCGGCGCATCGACGGCGCGGCAGAGGTCGGCCAGGAAGAAAAGTCCGCCCCGGAGCACGGTCAGCAGCCTGAGGTCCTTGCCGCTATACCGATCGGCGAGGATGGCGCCAAGCTCGCAGACCTTCTCGGCGATGGTCGCCTCATCGAGCACGATCTCGCCGCAGAGCTCGGGAAGCGCGGGCCTGCTCACGACTCGTCAGACTCCGTCACCGGGTCGGGGGCATCCTCGCTGTTGGGATTTGGGGCGTAGTCGGCGATGCGCTCACGCGGCTCGTCACCGTTGTGCGCCGCTGAAACCACCCCACCCCCTTCTGCATGCGGGATGTCGACGGGCGCGATGCCGAAGCGGTGGAGCAGCCGACGGAAGTCCTTCTGGTACAGGACCTTGACGTTGATCTCGGGATGAAGCTCCTTGAGCCGCCTGACCTTGCGATTCTTCTTCGTCACAAGCTTCTGGCTCATGGTGGTGAGCTCGATGTACATGTCGAAGTCGGGGAGGTAGAAGTCCGGGGTGAACCACGAGATCACGTGGCCTTTCGAGTCCCATTCGAGCGGGAACGACGTGGGTTCGTACTCCCACTTGACCCCGTAGTAGTCCAGGATCTCGGCGGCGACGCGCTCGCTCGCATGCGCAAAGCGAGGTGCATCGAGGTTCGGACTATCGTCGGCCGGGGACCCGGCGGTGTCGGTTTCCGTCGACATTCCCTACGAGAGGTCCTCGAACGTTCGGAGGAGCGACCGCCGCAGCAGCCGGCTCTTGAGGTCGTCGGTCAGCCCCGAGAGCTCGGTGAGCGTCTCGGTGAGTTTCTGTCTCGACTCCGGCGTCTTGTGACGGAACGCCGGCATCAGGATCTGCGAGAAGAGCGCTGCCTCGCGCTCGGCGAAGGTCTCGTACATGCGGAGGTGCCGTGGCTCGACCCCGTAACGGCGCAAGTCCCACGCGCCGTGGATTATCGGCACGTCGGCCCGAGCGACCTCCAGACCGTGCTCTCCGCTCTGCAGCTCGATCAGACCGAAGTCAACGATCTCCTTCACGAACGAGACCGGGACCCCGATCGCGTTGGGCGCTTCGTCGAGCGGCAGCGGACCCTCGTCCTCGACGCCGAGTGGCAGCGGCTCGGCGACCGGCCCTCCGGAGCGCTCCAACTCCGGCGGCATCTTGCCGCGGTCGTAGTCGGCAAGACGCTCTCGAATGACCGACAGCGGGAGGAAGTGCTCGCGCTGCAGTCGCAACACGACCTCGAGCCGTGCAACGTCCTGAGGAGTGAACTTGCGATAGCCGCCGGCAGTTCGCTCGGGGGCGATGAGCCCCTCCTCCTCGAGAAACCGCAGTTTCGAGATGGAGAGGTCAGGGTAGGCGCTCTGCAGCTTCTGAACGACCTCGCCGATGGTGAGGTAGTCGCGGCTTGTCATGGCGTGCCGCTCCCCTTCTTCCCGACGAACGCCATGCAGAACGTTCCGATCTGCACGACGTCCCCGTCCTCGAGCACCGCCGATTCGACGGGCTCGTCGTTCACGTAGATCCCGTTGAGGGACCCCGAGTCGCGAATCGTGATTTCATCGCCCACCGCCTCGATGACGGCGTGGTCTCGGGAGACGGTCACGTCGTTCAGGAAGATGTCACAGGATGGATCCCTGCCGATACACAGCCTGGCGCAATCGATCAGGAACCTCTCGCCAGCCCCGTGGCCCTTCTGGAGCACGAGGGTCGGGCCCTTCACCCCCGTCAGCGGGCCCGCTTCGGCGACGGGCTGCGCTCCCCCAACCGGGTTGAACGAGGCGGTGGCCTCGAGCTCCGACCCGCACTTCGGGCAGGCCGACTGCGCGGGATCGAGCTCGGCTCCGCACTCCGGGCAGTCGGGCATGACGTCCTCCTTCAGGGGCCCTAGGCGCCGAACGACACGTCCGGCGGGGTGAATGATCGCTTGATCTCGGCTTCAAACGCGTCGACGATCTCCGGCTTCTCAAGCAGCTCCTCGACCTTCTGATCGTTGAGCCGGTTGCGCACGTACGGGTCCCGCAGGATCTCGAAGAGCCCGCGGCCGTTGTGGAGCTCGCGAATGACGTAGTCGGTGACCCGGGCTTCGACGGGATCGTCGGTGAGGTTGCCCAGGAACTTCATGAGTCGAGTGTTCAGATCGGACACGCTACCTCCTCGATGAGAAGGGCCCCCAGTGGCCCCGGCATGCGCTACTCGGCGCCTTCGCCGTTGTCGTCCGTGGTCACATCGAACCGCGAGACGCCGCGCAGGTCGTTCGAGAGGATGTCGATGAGCTTGTTGACGTCCCGGCCGGTGATGACATCGT
>CAYHCN010000344.1:0-2554 GCA_964354945.1 uncultured Eubacteriales bacterium | reverse complement strand
GGAGGCTCGGCCATCACCGGAATCAGCGTGACGGACTCGAGCGGCTACGCCTTCGGCGGCGCCTTCGATCTCGCCGCAGGCGCGACGAAGCAGTTCGACTACAACAGCCTCGATGTCCAGGCCGACATCAGCAACACCGCGACCGCGACTGCGGCCGGCTTCACGCCAGTCGCGTCCACGGCTACGGCGATCGTGACCACCCCGCCTCCGCCAGGTGTGCTTGCCATCTCGAAGACGGTCGACTTCGACGGTGACGGGACCTACGGTGCGCTCGAGTCCGCGGCCCAGGGTTCGACGGCGAAGTGGCGGGTCGTGGTGTCGAACACAGGAGGCTCGGCGATCACCGGCATCTCGGTGACCGACTCGAGCGGCTACGCCTTCGGCGGCGCCTTCGATCTCGCCGCCGGCACTGCGAAGCAGTTCGACTACAACACGACAAACCTCCAACAGACCTACGCGAACACCGCTACTGCGACCGCCTCCGGCTTCTCACCGGTGGCGTCCACGGCGACGGCGATGGTGATCCTGCCGCCTCCGCCGGGAGTCCTTGCCATCGCCAAGACCGTCGACTTCAACGGCGACGGGACGTACGCGGCGAGTGAGAGCGCGGCGCAAGGCTCAACCGCCAAGTGGCGCGTCGTGGTCTCCAACACCGGTGGTTCGACGATCGCCGGAATCAGCGTGACGGACTCGAGCGGCTACGCCTTCGGCGGCGCCTTCGACCTTGCCGCCGGCGCGAGCAAGACCTTCGACTACGACACGACGAACCTGCAGCAGACCTATTCGAACACCGCGACTGCGACCGCCGAGGGCTTCACTCCGGTCGCGTCGACCGCCACCGCGGTCGTGATCGTCCCGCCACCTGCTGGTGACTACGGCAAGATCACCGGCGGGGGCTACTTCTTGGCAAAGAAGGGCAGCATGCCCGACAAGCCATGCTGGAGCAGCTGGATCCACTTCGGGTTCGTCGCCAAGCGCATGCCTGGCGAGTCCAAGGTGACCGGGCACGCCACGTTCGTGGCGTGCAACGGCTGGAACTTCAAGGCCCGTGACTTCACGTCGCTCCAGGTCCAGGACGGCGGGACCGCGACGCTTCTGGGCACCGGAGAGCTCAACAAGAAGGATGGCTACTCGTTCAAGCTCCAGATCGCCGAGGGCAAGCCCAAGCGCTGGGACGACACCCTGCGGCTGATCATCTGGGAGACCGCGAGCGGCAAGGTCGTCTTCGACTCGCAGCTGGGCGCACCCCAGGGCGATCCGCCCAACACCACGATCTGCGGCGGCAACCTCACCATCCACAAGCCGCCGCTCATGAAGTAGTCGCCAGCGGCGGGGGCAGTGCGCTCCCCGTTCCCGTCGTGACGAAGCCGCCCCTGCAGGTGCACCTGCGGGGGCGGCGCTCTTGTCTTGGGGCCTCGCGTCCACCCGCCTCGCCAAGCTTCTCAGGCTCAACTCCCGCGCACGAGATGCCGATTCACGCATCACAAGGGTCGTTACTCGGCGAGCAAGGTAGGGGAGGCGAGAGAAGATGATGGATCTGGATGACGCGTTGGAGATCGTCAACGATCCATCGCTCACTGCCTACTGCGACTACACACATGCAAAGGTCTACAGGGTGTTGGGCGAGTACGAGCTCGGGTGCGATGAGGAGTACGACAAGATCGTTGAGGCGCACGCCTTCATCTCGGTCGAACTCGTGCTGAACGACGACATGGTTCGCGAGGTCCCGCACCTTACGACCGCCGATTCCGCCGAGGACGAGGCCTACGGCCACTCGTAGGCGATCACCGAGCCGAGCGAATCGGCTCGAGACTGTCGGACGAACATCCGCGCGACCGTCTGCCACTCCGGCAGGCGGTTGCGGTGCGTTGTGGGCTACTCGTCTCCTCCGAGCCGCACACCGCATGCTCGGAACGCCTCGGCGATGCCGGCCTTGTCGGCGCGACCCTCGGCCACCGCGATGACGAGGTCGTAGATCGTCGCCTCCGGCATCGGAGCGTCCCAGCCGTTCAGGCGCAGGAAGACGCGGGCAGCGACAGTACCCACTCGTTTGTTGCCGTCCACGAATGGGTGGTTCATGACGAGGTGGTACAGATACGCTGCGGCCATCTCGAACACGTCCGAGTGAAAGTACTGGTCGCCGAACCCGGCGGACGGCTGCGCGAGTGCGGACTCCAGCAGCCCGGCGTCGCGAAGGCCGAGCGATCCGCCGTATCGGCGGACCTGGTCTTCGTGGATCGCGAGAACCTCGGATCGCGTCAGGAACAGTGGTTCCACGGCTCACTCGGCGAGCTTCTTGAGTGCTCCGCCCCAGCTCTTGTTGGTTTCTTCGAGCGCGGCCTCGAACTCGATTCGGCGCGCCTCCTCGGCGGAGACGGGGCGCATGAAGAGCGAGGTGCCGTCGGTGGTGATCTCGACGGCACCGTTCTCGTCGACCTTGAGCAGCTCGAGGATCGGCTTGTCGATGACGAGTGCCCGGCTGTTGCCATGGCGCACGAGTCTCTTGATCACGGTCTCCACCCCGCACTGGGGCGGCTACGGAAGAATGTCGTAC
>CAYHCN010000343.1:0-2559 GCA_964354945.1 uncultured Eubacteriales bacterium | reverse complement strand
GTCACCACGATGATCGGTTTTCCGCCTTCGGTGGCGAGCTCGAAGGCGCGGGTCACCTTCTCGCCGACCACCGACCCCATGGACGCGCCGATGAACCGGAAGTCCATCGCTACGAGCACGACGGGCCGCCCGTCGAGCTTCGCGGTGCCCGTCACCACTGCCTCGGGCAGGCCGCTCTTCTCGACAGCCGACGCGAGGGTGTCCACGTAGGCCCGTCGACCCACGAACTCGAGGGGGTCGCAGGGCACGAGCTCGGCGTCCGTCTCGGCGAACGAGCCCTCATCGGCGAGGAGGTCGATGCGCTCGGGCGCCGTCAGCGCGAGGTGGTGGCCGCAGTGCTTGCAGATGCGGAGGTTCTCGGCGAGCTCGCCCTCGTAGGCGATTCGCTTGCAGTTCTCGCACCGAACCCACGCGCCATCGGCCACCTCTGAGGTCTCGGCCCGATCTTCCTGCATCTTCGTGTAGCGCCGCTGCTCACGAGCGGAGAACCAGTCTGAGATGGGCATGCGGTGGTTTCGCCCCTTCACGCACGGCGGTTCACTGCTTCGGCAAATAGTACCGCGGCACCACCCCGTACGGGATGATGCCGCGACACTCGGGCCTGAAGGGCCCGCATCCCCTCCCGGGGGTGTTGACTACGGAGCGGTGAAGTCCTTGCCGCCCTCGAACACCGCGAGAGCATCGTCGACACCCCAGTCGCCCAGGGTGATCGCGCTGATCGCCTTGGTGAGGCGAACGGCTTCGCCGAGCTCGCGCTGGTGGATGTTGCGACCGGTCGCGTTGCCGATGGCCCCGCCGGTGTGGATCTGATCGTAGAGCTGGGTCAGGAACGTCTTCGCGTCGACGGTGGAGCCGCCGGCGCACACCAGGCCGGTACGGCCGGCGGCGGAGGAGCATTCCTTGAGCAGCTCGGCCGAGCTTGCGGTCTCGGTACCCTTGGGCGGGTTGACCTTAGTGAAGTCGGCGCCGAGGCACAGTGCGGTACCCGCCGCGCCGGCGATCAGGTGGGGGTCCTTCTCGTTCGCGACGGCCTTGCCGCGCGGATACATCCACAGCACGACGATGAGGCCGTTGGCGTGGGCGTCAGCGATAAGCTGGGCGGCCTCCTGGATCATGTTCGACTCGTACTCCGAGCCGAGGTAGACCGTGTAGCCGATACCGACGACGTTCACGCCGTTGTCGCGGAGGTCGAGCACGGTCTCGATGCCGTAGAGCTGCGGGCTGTACGGATCGTCCTGCGACGTCTTCACCAGGTGCGTCTTGCTGTTCATCTTCACGAGGTAGTTGATATCGGGGTAGTCGGCCGCGTACCGGGCGATGAGACCCCGCTGCCCCGCGAGCACCCCGCACACGCCCTGCGAGCCGATCCGGAACAGGTGCTCGGGATCCGAGTCGTCGACGGAGATCCCGTCGCCATAGAAGTCGTCGTTCATGTGCTCGATCTTCTGGTCGCAGGCGAACAGCATGAGCCTGCCGGTGCCGTGCGTGGCGGCGAGATAGTTGTCGATGTAGATCTGGCGCGCTTCCGCCGGGACGTCGGCGGGCACACGGACCTGCTCGCGGGTGATGCTCGGCATAGGGTCCCCTCCTCTAGGTCTGACTCTCTTGGCGCACGCGGTCGACGTGTCGAACCTCGCCCGCTGATGGCCGCGTACAAGGGTAGGGCAAAGGCATCTCCTCGCAAAGGAGGAAGCTGCCAGTGAGTTTGTTCCCCTCGGCCGGGAAACGACCTCACACCCCGAGGTGCTTCTCCATGGCGACGTGGAGCAGGTTGGTGCGGCCCGATGGGAACGGGTTGCCCGGAAGGGTCGTCCACCCGATCCGGTGGTAGAACGGCTCGGCCTTCAGCCGAGCGTTCAGGTACAGGCGCGTGACGCCGAGCCCTCGGGCGTGGCGCTCGGTCTCCACCATGAGTGCTCGACCCACCCCGCTCCCCTGCCGTTCGAACGCCACGCTCACCTGGCGGACCTGGCCCTCTCGGCCTTCCACCAGCAGGCAGGAGTAGCCGATGACGACGCCCGCCTCGACGGCGGCGAGTCGGTGCACGTCCGGATGGGCGTCGTACCACATGTCGTTGCGGGTCACGCCGAACGGCGCGAACAGCACCTCGAAGCGCAGGTCGTCGACCTGGCGCATGAGCGGGTCGGTCGCAGCAAGCCACCGCAGCTCGAACCGGTGGCCGTGGCCCTCGTGCCCGCGGTCGCCCCGCGGGTGGGACCCGAGCTCGTGGCCGCCGGGCTCGTGGCCTCCGTGGGCGTGGCTCACCCGCGGTACCGGTTCGTAACGGGCATCCGGCGATCCTTGCCGAACGCCTTGGGCGTGACTCGGATGCCGAGAGGACCTTGGCGGCGCTTGTACTCGGCCGCGTCGACCATCCGCGCTGCGCGCGAAACCGTGTCCGGATCGAAGCCCGCGGCGACGATCTCCTCGACGCTCTCGTCCCCTTCCACGTAGCGCTCGAGGATGGCGTCGAGCACGTCGTACGGAGGCAGCGAGTCCTGATCGGTCTGGTCGGGGCGCAGCTCCGCCGAGGGGGCCTTGGTGAGCACGGCCTCGGGA
>CAYHCN010000342.1:0-2564 GCA_964354945.1 uncultured Eubacteriales bacterium | reverse complement strand
GCCAAGAAGATCGTGTGGCGGTTCGGCACAGGCACCCCGGGAACGGGGCCCGGTCAGCTCGCCGACCCCTTCTCGGCACGACGGCTGGCAAACGGCAACACGCTGATCTGCTACAACAAGGAGGGGTACCGCGTCATCGAGATCAAGTCCTCGGACTACTCGGCGGCCAAGCCCAACCTTGGATACACATCCGCGAGCATCGTGTGGCGCTACGGGAACGGCATCAGCGGAACGGGCAGCGGTCAGGTCGCATCGCCGAGACAGGCCGAGCGGCTTGCGAACGGCAACACGCTTATCGCAGACGAGTGGGGCAACCGCGTCATCGAGGTCGACCGTGCGGGCAAGCTGACGTGGTCGTTTGGAGTGGCCGGGGTCAGAGGCTCCGATGACAGCCACCTGAACGCGCCATGCGCGGCAACCAGGCTGTCCGACGGCCGCACGCTGATCGTGGACAAGGACAACAAGCGGCTACTGTGGGTCGACCGAAATGGGACCGTCGACAGCTCCTACGGTCTCGGCCCCACCACTCCAGCCGGGGGACAGCTCCAAGAGCCACGCACCGCACAAGTCACGTCGTCGGGCACCGTGCTCATTGCCGACAATGGCGCACAGCGCCTGCTCGAGATCGGCTACCGGCCCAACGGGGCCTACGAGACCACCGACTTGGATCTTCGGATGCCCGGGGTCACGAAGTGGCTTGTCTCGCTCGCCGTTGCAGCCGATAAGCCCGCGAACACGTCGGTGCGAGTCTCGTATTCCCTCAACGGCGGCTCATGGAAGATACTCGGCTCGTCGGCGGCGATGAACTTCACGAATCCGACGACCTGCAAGTTCGTGCGCCTCCGATTCGGACTATCCACCTCGTACGCCGACCACTCCCCGTCCTTCCGATCGGCTCAAGTCGCCTACGACGTCACCGCTCCGCCCAAGCCTCCCGCGAGCGGCGGCACGCACACTCCGACACCCCCCGCCACCAACGGCGGAAGCGGGAGCACCGGGGGCTCCTCGACCCGGAGGACCTACACGTGGGGGTGGGGCCGGACCGACGGCGGAGGCACCGGCGGCACGGGCTCCGGCAGCGGCAACACGGGCACGAGCGGTTCGGGTGCGAGCGGCACGCCGTCGACCGGCGACCTTTCGTTCAGCGGCGAGGGCGCGGCGGCCGGCACGGCACGGACGGGATGGCTCCTCAAGGAGGTCGCGCCGGGGCCGGCTGAGGGCGGGTCGGGCTCGGGGGGCTCCTCGGCACGCGGGGGCTCGGGTGCGGGCACCGTCAGCGACGCTGCCGCAAGCGAGATCACCCGACGGACGGGATGGGCCGGAAGCACGGTCACGCTGCTCACACTGTGTCTCGCATACGC
This sequence comes from uncultured Eubacteriales bacterium, assembly GCA_964354945.1. Taxonomy (GTDB): domain Bacteria; phylum Actinomycetota; class Coriobacteriia; order Anaerosomatales; family CAVXGS01; genus CAVXGS01. Next base: position 1,203 of record CAYHCN010000342.1, on the reverse strand, counting down.
CGCCGGGACGCTCTCGGGTACCCTGAGAAACGCCGCGCGCTCGTTCGCTCCGTCCCGCCCCTCCACATCCGGCCTGGAGGCCTGATGAACCAGATAGGCTACTACCTGACCCACCCCGCCGCGTGGCTGGCAGCGCTCGTTCCGTGGTTGTTCACTCCCGCGCTCATCGTGCTGATCGGGTCGCTGCTGTGGGTCGTGTTTCAGGCCGGGGTGTTCACCGTCGAGTTCTTCCAGCGGAGGAAGGCTCGGAAGCTCTTCGACGTCGACGTCATGGCCGAGGAGCTCGGCGTCATCACCTCCACGGCGGGGCTCGCCGCAGGATCCAAGGTGCTCAACCGGTTCAAGTACGGGCCCATCCTTCCCATCGTCGTCAACGGGCTGGAGCAGCGCGCCGACTGGTCACGCGTGCGGGTCGTCAAGCTCCTGAACGACGCCGAGCAGGCCGCGGCTCGCAGGCTGGAGGGGACACGTGCGTTCATCCGCATTGGCCCCGTCCTCGGCCTAATCACCACGCTCATCCCGATTAGCCCGGCGCTGGTCGCGCTCTCGAAGGGCGACATCCAGCAGCTGTCGGCGAGCCTTATCATCGTTTTCTCGACCACAGTCATCGGCCTGATCGTCGGCGCGATCGGCTACGTCGTGTCGGTGGCGCGCGAGCGGATGTACAGCCAGGACCTCAGCGACCTGGAGTACGTCCTCGAGCGAGGAGGGGTCTAGATGTCGCTTCGCACCGACCTTGCCAAGAACGGCTCGCTCATGAAGCGCGAGCGCGCGCTGCGCGACCTCCACGCGGACCCCATGGAGGCGATGGGCAACCTGCTGGACATCACGTTCCTGCTCGCGGTGGGCTTTCTCGTCGTGGCGCTGTCGGGATTCGGGCTCAGCGAGATGCTGTCCCAGGAGGACATGACAGTGGTCAAGAACCCCGGGACGACGAAGATGGAGATCATCTCGCGGCTGAACGGCAAGATCACGAAGCTCAAGGCGACCGACACCCAGGTCACGGGCGTCGGCACACCTGTCGGCACCGTGTACCAGCTGCAGGACGGCCGGATGGTGTGGGTACCCGGCCCGCAGAACGGCGAGACGATGAGCACCCCGTAGGATTCCGAGCCCCCATCGTCAGCCGCGTGACAGCGGCATCCCGACCGAGAGAGGCGTCATGCGCATCTACGTCTGCTTCGACGATACCGACACGATCGA
>CAYHCN010000341.1:0-2566 GCA_964354945.1 uncultured Eubacteriales bacterium | reverse complement strand
AGGGCGCGCTCTGCGAGCGCACCGTGACCGATATCGCGGCGCTTCGGTCCGCGCATGAAGCCCACCTCGCCGGTGGAGAACGGCGGGAAGTTGTAGTGGTGCAGGTAGCGCTTGCCCTCCGACACGTCGATCGTGTCGATGCGCTGCCACTCGGACAGCATGCCCAGCGTCAGCACCGAGAGCACCTGGGTCTGACCGCGGGTGAACAGGCCCGAACCGTGGCTGCGGGGCAGGTAGCCCGCGATGCAGCTGATGGGACGGATCTCGTCGAGCTTGCGACCGTCCGCGCGCTCGCCTTCGTCGAGGACCATGGCGCGCATGGTCTTCTTCTCGAGCTGCTTGAGCTGAGCCTTGATCTGTTTGCCGCTGGCCGCGACCTCCTCGTCGGAGAACTCGGCGAGCAACTCGTCCTTGACCGTCTGAACGGCAGCCATACGGGCCTGCTTGTCTGGGTTGTGGAGCGCCTCGCGCATCTTGTCCGCACCCGCGGTGAAGATCCGCTCCCGAAGCGCGGGGTCGGGCTCGTCGAGCTTGACGTCCATGGGAGTGATCTCGCACTTGGCGAGGAACGCTTCCTGGATCTCGCAGAACTTGCCGATGGCCTCCTGCGCGAACACGAGCGCCTCGAGCATGTCCTCCTCGGACACCTCCTGGCAGCCCGCCTCGATCATGAACACGGCGTCCTTCGAACCCGCGACGATCAGGTCCAGAGCCGAGGCCTCGGCCTCGTCGAACGTCGGGTTGACCAGGAAGCTACCCTCTTCGTCGTACGCGATGCGCACGGCCGAGATGGGGCCGTCGAACGGGATGCCTCCCACCATGAGCGCCGCCGAGGCACCCATGATCGAGATCACGTCGGGCTGGCTGATCTGGTCGGCCGAGAGCACGGTCGCGATGACCTGGACTTCGTTGCGGAAGCCCTCAGAGAAGGCCGAGCGCAGTGGGCGGTCGATCATGCGGGCGGTAAGGACGGCCTTCTCACTGGGTCGCGACTCGCGCTTGATGAAGCCGCCGGGGAGCTTGCCCGCGGCGTACATCCGCTCTTCGAAGTCGACCGTCAGCGGGAAGAAGTCCAGGTCCTTGGGCTGCTTCTGCGCCGTCGCGGCGACGAGGACCATGCTGTCGCCCTGTCGGACGACGACGGCGCCACCGGCCTGCTTGGCCAGCTCGCCCGTCTCGAGGACGTACTCTTTGCCGTAGAGTTCGAAGCTGTCAACTATCTTCGCCATACGATTTCTCTTCCTCTGCAACATCGTCGCGCACCCTGCGCACGCGACTCGCATCTCACGGCCCGCATCCTTACGAGCCGTTCGTCGGGGGCCGGGTTCCGAAGCCTCGCCGCACTTGCGGCAGGACTGGAGTCCCCTCCTCTGAGATCCCCCGGGGCGCCGTCAGCAAGGCGCCTCATACAACGAGGCGGGAGACTTCGCTCCCGCCTCGCTTGAGCCTAAGTGGTCGCTATCCTCTGATTCCCAGCTTCGCGACGACCTCACGGTACCGCTCGATGTCGGTCTTCTTGAGGTAGTTGAGGAGCCGGCGACGCTGGCCGACCAGCTTCAGAAGGCCACGACGCGTGTGGTGGTCCTTGGAATGGATCTTGAGGTGCTCGGTAAGGTCGCGGATGCGCTGAGTGAGCAGTGCTACCTGCACCTCGGCGGAGCCGGTATCGGACTCACCGCGCTTGTAGTCCCCGATGATCTGAGCTTTGACGTCCTTCTCTAGAGCCATGTAGATGTCCACCTCTCACGTGGATTCGCCCTGGTCCGAGTCGGGCGTCGGTGGGTCGCACCACCCAGGCCAGGGTATGGGCATAGCCGAAGAAGTGTACCACAACCTCGACGGGTGTCCGGTGAGGGCGTCTTGGGGGACCGGAAGTCAGGGACCGGGCCGGCGTTCCGGGCCCCTGCGCCCGCGCGTGGGCCTACTGGAACACGAGGTACCACACGACGAACGCCGCGATGACGAAGATGATCAGCCACGCCCAGGTCGACGCTTTGAATGGGCCCGTTTCGGCGGCCTTCTCTTCGTCTTCCATGCGCTGCTCTTGGCTCCGGTTGTCCCCCGGATGCTTGTGCTTCTCGCCACTGCTGCCCACTCAAGGCTCCCTGTGTCGTAGATCGAGGCGGTTCCAAGTCCCGCTAGATGTTGCCACACTCGATGGGAAGACGCTCGCGCCGCTAGTCGGTCGCCCCGTTGCGAGCGTCCTCAGCGTCGCTCTGTTCCTCTCCGGCCACGTCCTCGAGGTCTTCCCACGCGCCGATCCCGGCCGCGAGCAGCTGGGCTTCAGGCAGCTGGATCGCCGGTACGTACACGGTGAGGTTGGTGCGACCCCAGAACTCGGCGCGCTTCTCAGGTGGGAACGGCTCCCAGAGCGTTTCGATCTCTGCATCGTTGAGTGCCTGGGACAGGAACTCGATCGGGCCCGGCGCGAAGCCTTCGACCAGGTATACCCAGGTCCACGGCTCGACGTCCGCGAGCATCGTCTCCGTCTGACCAACTGCCGAGAACGGAACGATCGAACGGGCTTCATTGACAGCCGCTTGGGCTGCGGCGAGCGCGGCGGGGT
>CAYHCN010000340.1:0-2584 GCA_964354945.1 uncultured Eubacteriales bacterium | reverse complement strand
CTCGACGACGGCGTTGTTGACGCGCTGCCCGATCTCGAGAAGCTGGCCGACGGCGTGAGGCGTGGGGTCGACTGGGTCGTCGCTGACATCCACAGGCACCTCACCGACGTCGGCAAGAATCTGCCCGCTCGGCGCGAAGCCCTCGCCCGTCACCGAGTACGTCTCGCCTCCCGCCCACAATCTTGTCACCGTCATCTGGTTGCGGGTCAGGGTGCCCGTCTTGTCGGTGCACACCACGGTGCAACCTCCAAGCGTCTCGACCGCGGCAAGCCGTCTCACCAGTGCATTACGCTTCGCCATCCGCTGCACGCCGAGCGCCAGCGAGACGCTCACCGCCGTCGGTAGTCCTTCGGGGATGGCCGACACCGCAGCCGCCACAGAGAACAACAGCATCTCGACGAGCGACTCGCCGCGGAGAACGCCGAGCCCGAAGATGACGGTTGCCGCTACGACCGCCAGGATACCGAGCCGCGTCGACAAGACGGCGAGTCGCTGCTGCAGGGGTGTTTCCTGGCGCTCGGCGCTGCGGACCTCGTTCGCGATCTCGCCCACGATGGTGCCCATACCTGTGGCGGTCACGATAGCCGTCGCGCGTCCGCCCACGACGGGAGTCGACGAGAAGACCATCGTGAGCCGGTCGGCGAGCGGGGTCCCCACCGGCAGGTCGACCATCTCCTTGTCGACCGGATCGGACTCTCCCGTCAGGGCCGACTCGTCGACCCGGAGGTCGGTCTCGCTGACCAGCCGGGCGTCTGCAGCTACCCTGTCGCCCGTCTCCAGGACGAGCACGTCGCCGACGACCACCTCGCTCGCGTCGATCATGTGCACCTCGCGGTCGCGCAGCACGCGAGCCCGCGGACTGGACAGGCGTCGCAGCGCGTCGAGGGCCGCCTCGGCTCGGTACTCCTGCACGACTCCGATGACGATGTTGGCCAACACGATCAGAAGGATGACTGCGGCATCGAACACCTTGCCCGCGATCACCGACACCGCCCCGGCAGCGGCCAGCAGATACACCATCGGGTTGGCGACCTGCTGCAGGATGAGCTTCGGGAGGGTCGCGCCCGATTCGACGGTGAGGGAGTTGGGGCCGTCCTCGGCGAGACGGGCAGCGGCCTCCTCGGCGGAAAGCCCCTGAGTGGTCGTGTTCAGAGTCCTGGCGACTTCCTCAACGGAAGTCGCATGCCATGCGGGTGGGATGGCCTTCGGAGTTGCCTCCACAGGTGTCCTTTCGGCGGACGACTGCTCGTCGAGTTCCTCTGCAGCTCCCCGAGGCTGGACACCGCTTGGCGCACGTGACGGTGAGGCATCGACGGAACCCGATTGACGGCGACGCGCCGAAGGTCTTGCCGAGAAGGTGCGTCCGGAGCCAATCGGCTCGTGGTGACGAACACACCGCCCGCTGAGCGGACCGGCTACTCCCCTTCGATGGAGGGGAAGCATACGGGGCGTGGGGCGAAAAGGCAACAGTGGCGGGGACATAGACCTTGTGGCGATTCGGCCGCCTCGTGCCACAGGCCGCGTGGCGCCGCGTGAGGCTGCAGAGCGCTTCTAATCGCCGCAGAGAGGGGATGCTGGCGATGCCTCAGGAGGCAGTCCAGGAGTCAAGCGCCTACGATCGCGAGGCAATCGTGTGCTCGGGCCTTACGAAGGACTATGGGCAGGGGCGCGGACTGTTCGACCTCGATCTGGAGATCCACGCCGGCGAGGTCTTTGGGTTCATCGGCCCCAATGGCGCCGGCAAGACAACGACCATCCGGCTCCTGATGGACCTCATCCGCCCCGACCGCGGCACGGCGCGACTACTGGGCCTCGACGCAAGGCGGGACAGCATCGCCATCAAGCTGCGCACGGGATACCTGCCGGGAGAGCTGCCCAGCTTCCCACGCGTCCGCGCCAGTCACGTCATCACTATGATGGCCGGGCTGCGCGGTGGAGTGGATCCCGCTTCTATCGAGGCGCTTGCCGAGCGCCTCGACATCGACCTTGGTCAGAAGTACGAGGACCTATCGCACGGCAACAAGCAGAAGGTCGGGCTCATCCAGGCATTCATGCATCGGCCCGACCTCATCATCCTCGACGAGCCGACGCTCGGGCTGGATCCGCTCATGCAGCGGGAGTTCTGGCGGCTCGTGCGGGAGGCGTCGTCGCGCGGTGCGACGGTGTTGCTGTCCTCCCACGTGCTCGCCGAAGTGGAGCTCGGGTGTCATCGGATGGGACTGATCCGAAACGGCTGCCTGCTTCGCGTTGGCACGCTCGAGGAGCTTCGCACCACACGCGTTCACCGGATCGACGCGATCGTTCACGACCACCCGGATGTCGCTGAGCTGGGTAGGGTCGAAGGCGTTTCCGAAGCGGTCGTGCAGGACGACCACATCAGCTGCTCGGTGCACGGATCGATTGGACCTCTGCTCGCGTGGCTGTCCGCGCGGGACGTGATCGAACTCGACAGCCGCGAGCTTTCACTCGAGGAGGTGTTCTTCACTGAGATCGAGGACGAAAGCTAGGGGCAGGTCATCCGCCGCCCTGGTCATCGACACCGTGGCCTCGCGCTGGGTCACCGTCTTGGTGTGGGCCCTCGGCG
>CAYHCN010000339.1:0-2601 GCA_964354945.1 uncultured Eubacteriales bacterium | reverse complement strand
GTCATCATCTTGATGCGCATCTTCGAGCCGGCCTCGTCGATGAGGTCGATGGCCTTGTCGGGGAGGAACCGGTCCGAGATGTAGCGGTCCGCCAGCTCGGCGGCCGCGTTGATCGCGTTGTCGGTGATCGAGACCCGATGGTGGGCCTCGTAGCGGTCGCGCAAGCCGCGGAGTATCTCCTTGGTCTCGTCGACACTGGGCTCGCCGACCATGATCGGCTGGAAGCGGCGCTCGAGCGCGGGGTCCTTCTCCACGTACTTGCGAAACTCATCGAGGGTGGTCGCGCCAATGGTCTGGAGCTCGCCCCGGGCCAGCGCCGGCTTGATGATGCTCGCGGCATCGATCGCGCCTTCGGCTGCGCCCGCTCCCACGAGCGTGTGCATCTCGTCGACGAACAGGATGACATCGCCCCGCTCGCGGATCTCCTTCATGACCTTCTTGAGGCGGTCCTCGAACTCACCGCGGTACTTGCTGCCCGCGACCAGCGCTGCGAGATCCAGCGTGTAGAGCTGCTTGTCCTTGATGGTCTCGGGAACCTCGTCAGCCGAGATGCGCTGAGCGAGGCCTTCGGCCACGGCCGTCTTGCCGACGCCAGGCTCGCCGATGAGCACCGGGTTGTTCTTGGTGCGGCGCGACAGGATCTGCATGACGCGCATGATCTCGTTGCTGCGGCCGATGACCGGGTCGAGCTTGCCGTCACGCGCCATGCGAGTGAGGTTGCGACCGAACTCGTCGAGCAGAGCCGAGTTGCCGCCGCGCCGCTCCTCGCCACCCTCGGCCTGCTTGCCGTAGTGACCGGAAAGCAGCTGGATGACCGCCGAGCGGACCTTGTCGAGATCCGCGCCCAGGTTGAGCAGCACCTGTGCGGCAACGCCCTCGCCCTCACGGATGAGGCCGAGGAGGATGTGCTCGGTGCCGATGTAGTTGTGGCCGAGCTGCAGCGCCTCGCGCAGCGAAAGCTCGAGCACCTTCTTCGCGCGCGGAGTGAACGGGATGTGGCCGGTGGGCACGAAAGTGCCTCGGCCGATCAAGTCCTCGACCTGCGCGTGGACGTCCTCGAGTGAGATGTTGAGCGACTCGAGCGCCTTGGCGGCGATGCCGTCCTGCTCGCGTATAAGGCCGAGCAGCAGGTGCTCGGTCCCGATGTAGTTCTGGTTCAACATGCGCGCTTCTTCTTGGGCGTACACCACGACCCGGCGCGCCTTCTCGGTGAATCGTTCGAACATGGAGTTCTGCCCTCCCTGGATGCGGCCGACTAGGCCGCTCGAACTCTCTATCGGCAAGTATACCCGCGCCTGTGACGCGGGACGGATGGTTGGACGGTGTGGAGCAAGCGGAGTGCCACAGGATATGAGTGTGGCGCACTTAGATTGTGGATTGATCTCCCATACCTCGGTCGCTGGCTGCCGACGCCGGTCGACGCGTTGTTCCCAACCAGAAGCCGAGTGCCCCGAGAACGAACGTGCCGGCGACGCCCCACAAGCCGAGCAGACTGCGAGAATCAGCCACCGCGAATGCGAAGCCAGTCGGAATTGCGGCCATGGCCGCCCACACCAGTGGGACGATCCACAGTCGCCGCGGCGCGCCCGCGCGTGCGAGCGTCGAACCGCCCCACCACGCCAGTAGCCCGACCATGACCGGTGTAACGGCCTCGATGGCGATTCCGAGGCCCGAGATCCAGACGCCAGTCGTCTCCCCAACGCCGATCACAAGGCTCGGAACGACAATAAGCGCCTGCAGGAAGACCGGCCAGGCAATCGCGAGGAGCATGTACACGACCCACGGGCGGACGCGGGGGGTTGACTCGTCCGCTTCAGTCGGGGCGCGGTGCGGCGCCTCGTCCACGTGTCTCCCTTGGCAGCCGTGAAGGCGCTCAGACGGCCCTTCTGCGACAGGCTACGCCTCAGGGCGCATGTGGGGGAAGAGCAGCACGTCGCGGATGGATGCCTGGTCGGTCAGCAGCATGACCAGCCGGTCGATGCCGATGCCCAGACCTCCCGCGGGGGGCATACCATACTCCTGCGCCCGCAGGTAGTCCTCATCGACCCACATCGCCTCCACATCGCCGGCATCCTTCGCCGCCGCCTGTGCCTCGAAGCGCGCTCGTTGGTCGAGCGGATCGGTGAGCTCGGAGAAGGCGTTGGCGTACTCGCGTCCGCCGATGATGAGCTCGAACCGGTCGGTGAGCTCGGGGTCCTCGGCGTTGCGACGAGCGAGCGGCGAAGTCTCAGCGGGGTAGAGCGTCACGAACGTCGGCTGGCGGAGGGTATGCTCGACCAGTTTCTCGAACAGCTCGTTGACGAGCTTGCCCGGCCCCCACGAGTCCTCGATGGGAATCTCGTGCTGCGCGCACAGCGAGGCGAGTTCCTCGCGCGGCGTGTGCGCAGAGACCTCAACGCCGGCGGCCTCGCTCACCAGCTCGGCGAGCGGAGCACGGCGCCATGGCGACGCCAGCGAGATCGCCTCGCCCTGGTACTCGAGCTCGAGCGTACCCTCGACCTCCTCGGTCACCGCGGAGATGAGGGACTCGGTGAGCTCCATCATCCCGTCCATGTCGGTGTAGGCCTGGTACGCCTCGAGCATCGTGAACTCGGGGTTGTG
>CAYHCN010000338.1:0-2605 GCA_964354945.1 uncultured Eubacteriales bacterium | reverse complement strand
CTTCAGGGTGTCCAGTGGACGCTCTCTGCCTCGAGCGAGACCCAGGCTGAGCTTACGAAGCTTGGAATCCTCGCGAAGTTCGACGGCACTCGCATGACCGGTTTCTCTGGCGTCAATAGCTACAACGGCCCGTACAAAGCCGGTGACGACGGCAGTTTCGAGGCTGGTCCGTTCGCCAGCACGCTGATGGCGGGACCGGACGCGGCGATGGCCGCCGAAGCCGCGTACCTGAAGCTCGTCGATGCTGCTGACAAGTACGAGGTCGCGGATGGCAAGCTCACCCTCACGACGGCAGACGGGAAGACGCTGACCTACGAGGCCGCCGAGCCGTTCGCCCTTGCGGGAAGCTCGTGGACGGTGACCGGCTACAACAACGGCAAGGAGGCCGTCGTCGGACCGGTGGAGGGGTCAGAGCTTTCGCTCCAGTTCGGCACGGACAAGACCGTTTCGGGTACCGGAGGGGTGAACAACTTCAACGGGCCCTACGAGTCAGGCGACACCAGTATCAAGATCGGACCGCTCATGTCGACCAAGATGGCCGGCTCCGACGAACTCATGACACAGGAGCAGCAGTACCTGACAGCGCTGCAGGCGGCCACCGAGTGGGAGGTCGCGAACGGGGTCCTCACGCTCCGCGATTCCGGGGGGGCGATGCAAGTCGTGGCGAGCAAGAAGTAGCCGATCGCGGACGGGTGTGAGATGCCCCGCGGCCCGAGTGCAGCGCGCGCTGCACTCGGGCCGCTGACCGCTATGCGTGCGAATCATGGGTAGAATTCCCAGCAACGACCATAGCAAGCAGGAGGGAAGAACGATGACGGACGCGAGGCCCGCCACCCCATCACCCGAGCTTGCCGCTCGAGTTCGTGCGCTGATGCCCCAGCTCACTTCGGAGCTGTCGGAGCTCATTGCGATTCCGTCGGTCTCCGAGGCCGGCTACCCGGAGTCGGCGCGCGAGGGGCTCGTGCGAGCGCGGGACTACATTGTCGGGCTCTTGCGCGATGCAGGGTGCGAAAGCATCACCGACCTGGAGATCCCGGACACTGCGCCGGTCATCATCGGCGAGGTGCCCGCACCCGAGGGTGCGCCCACAGTGCTGCTCTACAGCCACTACGACGTCGTGCCCGCCGGCGACGAGTCCTTGTGGGACACGCCGCCCTTCGAGGCGACACTGCGCGACGGGGCACTCCACGGCCGCGGCGCGGGGGACACGAAGTCGAACATCGTCGCAGTCATCGGCGCGCTCCGCGCGTGGGATGGCCGGCCGCCGGTAGGCATGAAGTTCGTGTTCGAGGGTCTCGAGGAGGTCGGGAGCGGAGGGTTCGTGCCCTACGCGCTCGAGCATCCCGAGCTCTTCGACGCGGATGCGATGGTGATAGCCGACATGGGCAGCGTGCGGCCGGGGGTGCCCACACTCACCGTCGCGCTGCGCGGCATGGCGAACGTGACCGTGTCCGTGCGAACGCTCGCCTCGGCGAAGCACAGCGGGCAGTACGGCGGTGCGGCGCCCGACGCGCTGCTCGCCCTCATCCGGGCGCTGTCGACGCTGCACGACGACCGCGGCGACGTTGCAGTGGAAGGGTTGCGCCGGGAGGAGTGGACGGGCGGCGGTCCGTCTGAGGCGGAGTTCCGAGACCTCGCCGAAGTCGTGGACGGCCAGCCTCTTGTGGGCACCGGCTCTCTTGGCTCGCGGGTCTGGTCGGGGCCGGCCATCACGGTGATAGGAATCGACGCGCCATCGGTCGACAACGCCCTCAACGCCGTCCAGCCGTTCGCACGGGCGTCGCTCAATGTCCGCGTCCATCCCAAGCAGGACGGCGCCGAGGCGCAGGCCGCAGTCGTCCGCCATCTCGAGGAAGCGATGCCCTACGGGATCAAGCTCTCCGTGGAGTCCGGACCCACCGGCAACGGTTTCGCCGCCGATACGAGCAGCCCCGTGTTCGCTGCGGCGTGCGCAGCGTGGTCTGAGGCGTGGGGCGCCGAGACGATCACGGCGGGAGGCGGCGGGTCGATCCCCATTGTGAGCGCGCTGGCCCAGGCATCCCCCAAGGCTGTCGTCATGCTCGGAGGCGCGACGGACGGCTACGCGAACATCCACGGGCCGAACGAGCGCGTTCTGCTGGACGAGTTTGAGAAGACGACCCTCGCCACCGCCGACTTCCTCGGCCGGATGGCGTCCCTTGGGACCGAGGGAGGACTCCGATGAACGCGGAGGCAGCCGCGGTGCCCCGGGAGAAGCAGAAGTCCGGCGGTTTGCTCGACGTCATCGAGCGAGTCGGCAACAAGGTCCCTCACCCTGCCGTGCTGTTCCTGGTGTTGTGCCTTGCCATGATCCTGCTGTCGCAGGTGTTCTACTGGATCGGCGCGAGCGCGACCTACGAGGTCGTGAAGCCTGCACCCGCACAAGTCGAGCAGCTCGACGTTGCGGGCTCGACCTTGCCCGCCGAGCTGATGCCAAGCGAGCAGGCGGATGCGGGCGAGTACAAGGTCGTCACGGAGACGGTCAAGGCGCAGGGGCTGCTGACCGCGGATGGCATTCGGTTCCTGTTCACGTCGTTCGTGCACAACTTCATGGGCTTCACCGCGATGGGCATCATCCTCATCGTCA
>CAYHCN010000337.1:0-2625 GCA_964354945.1 uncultured Eubacteriales bacterium | reverse complement strand
CGATCGCCGTCTCGAAGTCGGGAGCCACGGCGGTCACGTTGAGCACCCGTCCGCCGCTCGTCACCGTGCACCCGTCCATCACCTTCGTACCTGCGTGATACACCGTCACGCCCTCGACACCTGCCGCCGAGTCGAGCCCGTCTATCGGCTTGCCGGTCTCGTAGTCGCCGGGATAGCCGCCGCTGGCGATGACCACCGACACGGCCACGTCGCGGCTCCAGCTCAGCTGGATGTCGCCGAGACGCCCCGTGGCTGCAGCGAGCAACACTTCAGCCAAGTCGGTCTGCAGCCGAGGCAGGATGACCTGGGTCTCGGGATCGCCGAACCGGACGTTGTACTCGAGCACCTTCGCGCCGTCGGCCGTCAACACGAAGCCGCCGTAGAGGACGCCGCGGAACTCGATGCCCTCCTCGGCGAGTGCGGTCGCGGTCTGCTCGAGGATCTCGACCATCCGCGCGTACTCCCGCGCCGCGACCATGGGGACGGGCGAGTAGACGCCCATGCCGCCGGTATTCGGTCCCTCGTCGTCGTCGAAGGCGCGCTTGTGGTCCTGGGCAGGCGACATCGGGACTACGGTCGTGCCGTCGACGAAGGCGAGCAGCGAGCACTCGGGGCCGTCGAGGTACTCCTCGATGACGACGGTGGCGCCGGCGTCGCCGAAGCGCCCTCCGAAGCACTCCTCGATCGCGGCGGCTGCGGTGGCCTCGTCCGTAGCGACGGTGACGCCTTTGCCCGCAGCGAGTCCGTCGGCCTTCACGACGATCGGGGCGCCGACGGACGCGAGATAGTCGAGCGCGGGCTGCCGCTCGGTGAAGGCGCGAGCCGCGCCGGTGGGGATGCCGTGGCGCTCCATCAGTCCCTTCGCGAAGGCCTTGCTGCCCTCGAGCTGCGCTCCTTGGGCGCCCGGCCCGAACGCGGGGATGCCTGCGGCCCGCACAGCGTCGGCGACGCCCGCAACAAGCGGGGCTTCGGGACCGATGACGACCAGGTCGACCGCTCGCTCGACGGCAAACGATGCGACCGCCGCGGGGTTCTCGGCATCGAACGAGACATTCTCAGTAACGCGCTCGGCGGCGGTGCCGCCGTTGCCGGGAGCGCACAGGATGGCGTCGACGAGCGGGGACTCGGCAAGCGAATGCACGATGGCGTGCTCGCGGCCTCCGCCGCCCAGGACAAGCACTCGCATGAGGCTTCCCTCCGATTGAAAGGGTCCGGAAAGACCCACGAATGGCACCCGCCGCATTGTAGAACAACCCCGGTGCGATGCCGTTCAGCGAGACCAAACAGCAAAGGACGCTACTACGGCTTTCGTCAGGGGTAGATGACTCCCAACGGCGTCGAGGAGAGAGCTGCGCCCGTGGAGACCCAAGGCCCTGCCGATCTGATCGTGATCGCGTTCCCCGATGACGAGCACCGCGCCGAGGACGTTCTGCGCGAGCTGCGTTCCCTGAAGGCCGAACACCTGGTCGATCTCGAGGACGCCATCTGCGTGGTCCGCGACCTGCACGGCCACACGCATCTGCATCAGTCGCTTCCAGCCCACGCGGGGAGTGGCGCTCGCCGCGGTGCGTTTTGGGGACTGCTCGTCGGCATCGTGCTGTCGGTACCGTTCCCCGGCCTCGGAGTGCTCTACGCGGCGGGTGTCGCCGCAGGATCGGCGGTGGTCGGCGCGGGGATCGGCGCGCTCACGAGCCGCCGAGAGGACTTCGGCATTGACGACCACTTCGCCAAGCACGTCGGAGATAGCTTGCAGCCCGGATCCTCGGCGATCTTCGCGCTCGTGCGGCGCACCTCGCTCGACCGCGTGCTGCCCGAGCTCGCGCCGTTCGGCGGCGTGCTGCTGCAGACCACGCTCTCGGCCGATGCGCAGGCGCAGCTCGAGGAAGCGCTCGAGAAGACCGCCCCGCCGGCCGACGACACCGGAACGGATGTGACGTGAGGCCCGACGGCCAGCCGGTGTTGCGGTGCCCTGCGCGGCGATCGGGTTCGCGGCACTGACCGGGGCGGTCAGCCGCGCTCGGCGGCCGCCTTGAAGCGCTCCATGGTGTCGAGCGTCTCCTTCTTGAACGACCCCTCCATCAGCCCCAGCGCCTTGCGCACGCCGTCGAAGCGGAACTCGTTCTGCGAGATCCAGCGGGTGGTCGTAGGTGACTCGGCGAGGAACCGGTTTGAGTTCCGGTTCCACACACCATGGGTCTCGTAGACGACGTCGAGTTGATCCGGAAGTGCGTTCTTCTCGACGGTCTCGGTCATCCCCGTCACCCGGCTGCCGGCACGGGTTGTGAGCTCCGCCTTGGCGCCCGTCTGTGCCTGCTCTCCGCTCACAAGTTCGTAGCACTCCAGCCCCGGCTGCCAGTCGGAGAAGTGCCCGGGATCGGTGAACAACGCGACGACCTCCTCGCGAGGGGCGTTGATGACGATCTCCAGCGTGTAGTTCATGGGGTCTCCTCGGCGACGCAGCGACGAATCCGAGTAGTTGGTACCCACCGGGAGCGCACGGAGCGTCGGCTCGAGGAGAAGCCGCGCGGCCTACGGCCTGCGATCCCAGCGGCGGAAGATGGTCTGTTCTCGGCTGGGCCCGACGGCGATGATCGAGACAGGCACGTCGGCGAGGTCCTCGATGAA
>CAYHCN010000336.1:0-2628 GCA_964354945.1 uncultured Eubacteriales bacterium | reverse complement strand
CGTGTGAAGTTCCTGAGCATCCTGTCGTCGAACATGGCGGAGTTCTACATGGTCCGCCTCGCCGGCCTCAAACAGCAGGTGCAGGCGGGGGTGACCGATCTCTCCCCCGACGGGCTCACGCCCGCGGAGCAACTGAGCCGATGCCGAGAACACGCACACGAGATCCTGAACGCGGGGCGCCGCGCCTACGCCGCACTCGTCCCCCAGCTCGCCAAGCAGGGCATCCTGCTTCTCGACTACGCCGACCTCTCGGACGAGGAACGCAAGGCCGCCGACGACTACTTCGTCCGCTCGGTATTCCCCGTCCTAACCCCGCTCGCGCTCGATCCCGGGCGGCCGTTCCCCCATATCTCGAACCTCTCGCTGAACCTCGCGGTCATCGTCCGGGGCCCCGACGGCGAAGGGCGGTTCGCCCGCGTCAAGATTCCCCGCTCGCTGCCCCGGCTCGTGCCTCTCTCGGCAGGCAAACGCGGGGAGCGCGAATACCACTTCGTGTGGCTGGAGCAGCTCGTCGCGGCGCACCTCGAGACGCTGTTCCCGGGGATGGAGATCTCGGCCGCGTATCCCTTCCGGGTGACCCGCGACGCCGAGGTCGCGATCCAGGAACTCGAGGCTGACGACCTACTCGAGAGCATCGAGGAGGGGGTGCGGCGACGGCGCTTCGGTGCCGTGGTGCGGGTGACCGTCGACCCGTCCATGCCCGAGGACATCCGCTCGCTGCTCGCCGAGAACCTCGAGGTCGAGCCGGCCGACATCATTACCCTGCTGCCGCCGCTCGGTATGAGCGAGCTGATGGAGCTCGCGAAGCTCGACAGGCCGGACCTGCTTCATCACCCGTTCGTTCCCGCGCTGCCCGCGGAACTCGCCGAGCCCGAGGGTCCGGATCTGTTCGCGCTGATCCGGGACCGCGACCTGCTCATGCACCATCCCTTCGACTCGTTCGAGCCGATCGTGCGACTGCTGTGGCAGGCCGCCCACGACCCCGACGTGCTGGCGATCAAGATGACCCTGTACCGGGTCGGCCGAAACTCCCCCATCGTCGAAGCGCTCCTCGATGCGGCGCGGGAGGGCAAGGAAGTTACCGTCCTCGTCGAGCTCAAGGCCCGCTTCGACGAAGAGAGCAACATCGAGTGGGCGAAGGCGCTGGAAGCCGAGGGCGTACACGTCGTGTACGGGCTGCTCGGCCTGAAGGTCCACTCGAAGCTGCTGCTCGTGGTCCGGCGGGAGCGGAAGGGCCTGCGCCGCTACCTCCACGTGGGCACCGGAAACTACAACTCCCTGACGGCACGCCTCTACACCGACCTCGGAGTGCTGACCGACGATCAGGAGATGGCCGCCGAGGTCGCCGAGGTGTTCAACTACATCACGGGCTACGGCCTGCCGGAGTCCTACCCTGCCCTCTCGGTGGCGCCGCACGAGCTGCGCTCAGACATCGTGGAGCTCGTTCGCCGAGAGATCGCCCACGCCGAGGCAGGCACGGGCGGCCGCCTGATCTTCAAGATGAACTCGCTCGTGGATGCCAAGATGATCCGGCTGCTCTACCAGGCCTCCCAAGCGGGTGTCGAGATCGACCTCATCGTGCGCGGCATCTGCTGCCTGCGACCGGGGGTTCCCGGAGTGAGCGAGCGCATCCGGGTCCGCAGCATCGTCGGGCGGTTCCTCGAGCACAGCAGGATCTACTGGTTCGCCAACAACGGCGACCCCCGGGTCCTGATCGGAAGCGCGGATCTGATGACGCGCAACCTCGACCACCGGGTCGAGGTGCTTGCCCCCGTTCTCGACCCGGCGCTGATCACCCGGCTGGAAGACATCCTCGCTGTCTACCTCGCTGACAACGTGAAGGCGCGCATCATGCAGCCCGACGGCACGTACCTTCGGGCGTGCCCGAAGCCGGGCGATCCCGAGATCGAGGCCCAGGAGATCTTCTTGCCGGAGCGCGAAGAGTAAGCGAGCCCGGGCGTCTAGGCCCGAGCTCGCGGTGCGTTCCGTTGCGACCCCGTGTGTCAGCACCGGGGTCGTTTGCGCTGCCCGCCCCGACTACTGCAGCGGCGCCGGACCTTGCGACACGATGATGCCGACCTGGGTCTCTCGGCTCACCACCGCACCGGGTTGCGGCACCTGGGCGTACACGATGCCCGGCGGGATCGCCGAGCTGTACGCCTGCGACACGACTGCGATGAGGCCGGCACTGTTGATGTTCGTGATCGCCTGGATCTGCGTCTGCCCGATGAGGTTGGGCACCGAGGCTGTGAGCGTCGTCGTGCTACTCACCTTGCCCCGCGATACGAACAGGAAGACCTGCGACGATTTCGCAACGAGCGAACCAGGCGGCGGAAGCTGCCCGACGACCACGCCTGACTTCACGGAAGCGCTCGGCACGGTGAACACCTGCGATGTGAGCTTGGCTTTGGAGACCGCCGACGTCGCTTTGGCCTGGCTCAGCCCGGTGACGCTCGGCACGGTCGCGCCGATCGAAGGCGGTCGTCCACGCGAGACCACGAGACCGATCACCGTGTTCGGCAGGACCTGGTCACCTGCGATGGGGAACTGGCTCACCACGTTGCCCGCGGGCACGGTGGCGTCGTAGGCACGGATGACTTGGTTGGTCAGGTCGACATTCGCGAGATC
>CAYHCN010000335.1:0-2645 GCA_964354945.1 uncultured Eubacteriales bacterium | reverse complement strand
GCAGGTAGATCTGCCCCACGGCGAGGTAGTTCGCGGCGCGCCAGTACGCGTCGATTCGAGCGAGCTCGCTCGCGGAGAGCGGTCCGGGTCCGGTCATCTTCTCGATCACTCCTCGTCACGGGTGGTGGCGGTCGCGTGCTCGCCGGCTGCGCGTACGCACTCGTATGTCTCACGCGCGATCTCTCGTTCCTCGTCGGTGGGGATCACCAGCACCGCGACTTCGGCGTCGGGCGGGCTGATGGCCCGCGCGTTTGTGACTGCCCCCGCGGCGGCGTCAGCCTCGCGATTCGCGGCCTCGTCGATCTCGATGCCGAGTCGTTCCAGTCCTGCGCAGATCCGCGCGCGAACCTCGTCATCGTGCTCCCCGATTCCCGCGGTGAACACCACCGCGTCCACTCGCCCCAGCGCCGCGTAGTACGCGCCGACGTACTTCTTTGCCCGGTAGCAGAACATCTCGACGGCGAGACGGGCATCGGCATCGCCCTTCTCGGCGAGCCGATGCACTTCGCGCATGTCGCTTTCCCCACTCAGGCCGAGCAGGCCGCTCTCGAAGTTGAGCAGCCGATGGACGTCCTCCCGCGACCGCCCGGTGATCTCGCCGAGGAGCATCGGTACCGCGGGGTCCACATCGCCGCAGCGCGTCCCCATGACCAGCCCCTCGAGCGGGGTCATCCCCATCGACGTGTCGACGCTCTCCCCGCCCCTGATCGCCGAGACGCTCGCCCCGTTCCCCAGATGCAGTGTGATGAGGTCGAGGCCCTGCAGAGGCCGTCCGAGCACCTCGGCGGCCCGCCGCGCGACGTAGGCGTGCGAGGTCCCGTGGAACCCGTAGCGACGGATCCCATGCTCGCGCGCGAGCTGCCGAGGTAGCGCGTACTCCCGGGCGTGAGGAGGGATGGTCCGGTGGAATGTGGTGTCGAACACCGCCACGTGCGGAATGTCGGGGAGCCACGACATCGAGGCCTCGATGCCCGCCACGTTCGCCTTCGCGTGGAGGGGCGCGAGGAGTGCAAGTTCGCCGATGTCGCCCAGGACGCCGTCGTCGATGATCACGGGGCCAGTGAATCGTTCGCCACCGTGAACGACACGGTGCCCGACCGCGCATATCCGGCGAACGTCCGCCGGTGGCTGGGCGTTCTCCAGGACGCCGAGGACGATGCCCATCGCCTGATAGTGGTCGCTCGCAACTGCGGTCTGCGCTCCCTCCCCCGGCTCCACCCACACCGCCGCCTCCGGTTGGCCGATACGCTCGCACTCGCCACGGAGAAGCGATCGGGACGAGTCCACGTCGAACAGCTCGAACTTCACCGAGCTCGAACCCGAATTGATGACGAGCACCTGCACCTACGTCGCCTCCCGCGAACCTGCGTCGATGTGCCACACGCCATCCGGCCCAGCGCTGGGGCCGGCCGAATGCCGCCTACTCGGGTGTTGGTACCCGATGTCGACACGAGGCTCGGCGGCCTCAGACAAACGCACGGTTTGTTTACAACGGCCGGGGCGCGGGAGTGGGCACCTCCCCCTCCCACTCCGACCGCCCCCGCGCGGCCGGCGCCTGCCGACCTCCCGGGCCGCGCCTGCAGACCTCCCGCTGGCGGGTACATCTCTGATGGACGCTGGTGCGGCAGGCAGGGGACGACGGTCGACACGATGCAGCACGCATACCTGATCGCTCTGTTCGGCATCAGCTGCTGCTTCCTCGCGACCGTACTGCTCAACGCCGCATACATGCGCGCAGCCACCCGAGAACCCCGCGTCACGAGCGGACCGTTCGTCTCGGTGATCGTCCCGGCACGCAACGAGGAGCGGCTCATCGCGCGCTGTGTCGACTCCCTCCTGCGTCAGGACTACACGGACTACGAGCTCATTGTGGTCGACGACGAATCCACCGACGCCACGGCCGCGATCGTGGCTTCGCGCGAGTCCGACGAACGGTTGCGGCTCGTGAGCGGCGTGCCGCTTCCCGAGGGGTGGGTCGGCAAGCCTCACGCCTTGTGCCAGGGCGCAGCGATCGCCGAGGGCGAGATACTGGTCCTCGCCGACGCCGACACCGTCCACGAGCCCGGCAGCATCTCGTGGGCAGTCACCAACATCCTCGACCACGATGCGGACCTGGTCTCGGGGTATGTCGCGCAGGAGTATGGGAGCTTCGGCGAGACCATGGTGGTGCCCGTCATCTACGCGAGCATGCTCGTCATACCGCTCTACCTGCTGCCTCGATCGAAGAGCCGCAGCCTTGCGTTCTCGGTAGGTCAGCTCGTGGCCATGCGCCGAGACGCCCTCGACGGGGTGGGCGGGTTCGAGGCGGTCAGCGACTCGCTCGTCGACGACATGACGATGGCGAGGCTGATGAAGGGGCACGGCTACCGCGGGGTGTTCCTCGATGCGAAGCGGGTGGCACGCTGCCGCCTGTATACCGGATTCGGCGAGGCCTTCCACGGCGTGAAGCGCTCCATCTACGGCGCCCTTGGCGGACGGCCAATCGCGGTGGCCATCGTCGACGCACTCGTTCTGGCGTTCGTCGTCGGACCGGCCCTGTGGCTGGGCGTCTCCTACGCGCGAGCCGAGACACCGCCCACGCTGCTGGTCGCGGCAGTCGCGATGTTCGTCGCGCAGTGGACGGTTGTCGCGTGGAACCGCCGAGC
>CAYHCN010000334.1:0-2673 GCA_964354945.1 uncultured Eubacteriales bacterium | reverse complement strand
CCCTCTCTCTGAACGGCCGTGTCGGGCCGCGCGGCAGTTCACGCCGCTTCCGCTACTAGGTGCACCCCGAAGGGCGCCGTGCTAAGGAGTGAACAACGACCCCAGATAGCGGGCTGTGGCAGCCTCCGGGTCGCGAAGCACCTCGACCAGTGCGTCCGCTATCGGCGGACGGAAGTCCAATGAAGTGAGATCCTCCGACGAGACGAGATCGACTGCCTCGACGCGGGGATCGGCTGGCGAGGCGGTGACCTGGCCGGTGACGGCCTCGGTAAGGAACACGATGTTCACGCTGTGGCGCGTGCCGCTAGGATCGATGGTGTCGGAGATGAGCACGGGGCGGCCGATGGTGACCTCGAGACCGGTCTCCTCGGCGACTTCTCTGACCAGGGCCTCCTCGAGCGTCTCTCGGTAGCCCACGCCGCCGCCGGGCAGCAGGTGGTAGCGCTGCCCGTTCTTGAGATGTCTGGTGAGCACGACGTGCCCGTCGAGGACGATGAGGGCCGCGACACGAATGCGCGGACGCAGCTCAGACTCCGCTGCTGCCAAAGCCGCCCTCACCTCGCTTGGTCTCGTCGAGTTCCTCGGTCTCGACGACGGTTGCGCGAACGACAGGCTGAACCACGAGTTGAGCGATGCGCTCGCCTCGGGCAAGGGTCAGGGTCTCGTCGGGGTCGAGGTTGATTGCGATGACCTTGATCTCGCCTCGGTAGTGGGCGTCGATGAGCCCTGGTGTGTTCACGAAGGACAGCCCTTTTCGGTTCGCAAGACCACTCCGGGGCTGCACGAAGCCTGCGTACCCCTCGGGGATCGCGACGGCGATCCCGGTGGAGACGAGAGCACGAGCGAAGGGTTGGAGCGAGACGTCCTCGGCAGCGCAGAGATCGAGGCCGGCATCGCCGTCATGCGCGTACGCGGGCAACGGCAGGCCGGGATCGAGGCGCTTCACACGAAGTTCCACTACTTGAGCTGCTTCAGCTCGCGGGTGAACTCGTCCAGGTCCTGGAACGACTTGTACACCGAGGCGAATCGGACGTAGGCCACCTTGTCCACGTCCCTGAGCCGACGAAGCACCATGTCTCCAACCTGCGTGCTCGCAACCTCGTAGCGCATCTCGTTGTGGAGGTCGGTCTCGATGTCGTCGATGAGGCCCTCGAGTGTCTCGATGGGGACGTCGCGCTTGGCGCACGCGACGATGAGGCCTCTGAGGAGCTTGCCGCGATCGAACGGCTCGGTCGTGCCATCGCGCTTGACGACCATGAGGGGCATCTCTTCGCGGCGCTCGTAGGTGGTGAACCGATCCCCGCACTGCAGGCACTCCCTGCGACGGCGGATGGCGTCTTGAGACTCGGACGTGCGCGAGTCTACGACCTTCGTTTCATCGTGCCCGCAGAACGGACACCGCATGCTTCCCCATCCCCTACATGTGGACTTCGGGTGAAAGGTAGCACACAAGATGTAGGGGTACAACCGCCCCGAGACGGATATCGGAGGCGGGTTCACGCCGTGTCGGCCGACGACCCGTGCGGCGCGGGCGCGGGGCTACTCCGCGAGTGCTACGGCCCCGCTCGACTGCACCGGAACGCGGAGCACCACGCCTTCGGCGATCGTGCTGCGGGAGAGGTGGTTCGACCGTCGGATTGCGTCCACGGTCTGCTGCGTGGTGAGACCGGCGATGGGGTGTTCTGCTGCAATCGACCAGAGGGACTGCCCCGCACTCACCCGGACGGCGTTCGTGCGGACCGCCCTTGGGCGAGAGCCGGCGCCCGACACGAGCGCTGCGGCGATGACGGCGAAGACGAGGACCACGATGATCGCGAGTTCGAGCGAGCTCAGGCCTTGGCGGCCGCTGTCGTCATGAGGCTGAGCGGCGCACAGCCTACCGTCCCGCGACCGTCGCGTTGCGCGACGATTGCGTCCGTGATCCGCCGACCGGTAGGTCGTTGTCGAAACCGTGATGTCCATGTCGGTTCTCTCTTTCATTCGCTCACCGCAACGACCCTACCGACCCGCTCTGACATCCGTTCATGGCGCCCTCGTCGCGTGCGGCACGTCTGCGCGCCGGCGCCAACACGAACGTATGTTCGAGAGGATGATACCAAACGTGTGTTCGATTGCAAGCAGGTTCCGGTAGGGGAATCGAACGGGTGTTTGCTACCCGGAAAGCCCTGAGCTAGACTCGGGTCGCACATATGTTCGACACCAAGGGGGTCCGTGATGGGCTATCGGTCCGATCTCACAAAGCGGCAGCAGGAGATCTTGGACTACATCCGCCAGGAGGTGCACCGTCGCGGCTTCCCGCCCAGCGTTCGCGAGATCGGCGAGGCGGTCGGACTCTCCTCGTCGTCGACCGTGCACTCCCACCTTGCGGCTATCGAGGCCAAAGGCTTCATCAAGCGGGACCCGAGCAAGCCCCGTGCGTTGGAGGTTCTCGACTTTCGGGACAACGAGCGCGGAGTGGACTACGGGCGGGTGTTTGCGGTGCCGTTGGTCGGTAGCGTCGCGGCGGGCGTGCCCATCCTTGCCGCCGAGAACATCGAACAGACCATCTCGCTGCCTCCAGAGATCGGCGCCGAGGACACCTTCATCCTGCGCGTGAAAGGTGACTCGATGATCGAGGCTGGCATCCTTGACGGGGACTTCGTCGTCGTCCGCCAGCAGACGACCGCGGTAAAC
>CAYHCN010000333.1:0-2695 GCA_964354945.1 uncultured Eubacteriales bacterium | reverse complement strand
CGACAAGGTCCGCAAGGCCCTTCACGAGGCCGAAGACGGCATCCACGAGCACGGGGCCGCCGCGGAGAACGAGGATGCAGCCGTAGCCGTCGGCCCGGGCACGGTTTCTGCCTCCGGCTCCGGCGAAGCTGTCGTCGAGACGCGGGGCGTCACCCCGCGCCGGGCGTTTCTGATCATCGCGCTGGTGCTGTTCATCGTGCTGCTCGCGCTCATTCTGTACCTGCTGCTGATGAAACCGACACAGAGCGTCAGCCAGCAGAACACCACTCGGGCTGGCCTCGAACCCGTTCTCGTCCTGACCGGTCCGGGCAAGGGCCCGACCCCGCTGTTCAAGCAGCCGATGAGCTCGGCATGGGGTCTCGGCGACCGAATCTACGTCGCCGACACGGGCAACAACCGAATCGTCGTCTTCAACCGAGCCGGGAGGTTCCTGTTCGAGTTCGGGAGCTTCGGCATCGCCAAGCCGCTGCCCGGAGCGAAGAAGACGTGGAAGCCCGGGTCGCTCAACTACCCGACGGGCATCGCGATCGACAAGGCCAACGGCGACGTCTACGTAGCCGACTTCTACAACAACACGATCGAGGTCTTCGACCGCAGTGGCAAGTTCCTGCGCAACTTCCCCGACCCCAACAAGGTCACGGGAAAGGGCGGCTCGGGTATCAACGGTCACGGCATCGCCGTGACGGATGTCGCGGTGGAAGGCGGTCGTGTCTATGCGACCGACTCGTTCCAGATCTTCGTGTTCGACCGCTCCGGGACGCTGCTGCAGCAGTTCGGCAAGCCGGGGGCGGGCCCTGGCGACCTCGACCGCCCCAACGGCATTACCACGGCAGGCGAGAACACGGTCATCGTCTCGGACTCGAACCACAGCCGGCTCACGGCCTTCGACAGTCTGGGCAAGCCGATTCGCACGGTAGGCGAGCAGGTTCGTGGGCTCAGCGCGCCGACGACCAACCCGTTCGTGCTCCCGCGGGGGCTCACGATGCTCGATGACGGCTCGGTGCTGGTGGCCGATCCGCTATCGATGCAGCTGATTCGCATCGCCGAGGACGGTCAGGTAGGGACCAAGTACGGAGAGCGCGGGCAGTACCCTGCGCAGTTCAACTTCCCGAACGATGTGGACGCCGATGGGAAGACCCTGGTGGTCGCCGACCGCGGCAACGATCGGGTGCAGGTCCTGAAGATGGTCGGCAGGTGACATTAATGTTGCTTGAGCATCCCATTCGCGCGTACTATCAGAGGTGGTGCAGGCCCTTCGCTGTGCCTATAGCCACAAAGGAAGTGACTCGCGTGCGGAGACGTCTGCTGTGGGCGCTCGTGTTTGCAGGCGCGCTGGCGCTGCTCAGCGCTGCGCCTGCATTCGCCTACTACGAATCCACCCAGACAGTGGGGCCAGCCGGCACGCCGGAGTGGTCCTGTCAGGCGTGCCACGGTCGTGAAGAAGGGGTAGCCTCTCCCACGGTTGCTCCTCGGCAAGGGACCGAGTCCGAGGCCGGCACCAACGTCGGCACGCGCAAGGGCCCTCACGGCGGCTACACCACCGGTACTAACAAGTGCGAGCTGTGCCACATCGTTCACAACGGCCCCGAGGCGAGCTTCCTGCTCCTGCGGTCGCAGACCGTGCTCGGCCTGTGCAACACCTGCCATGACGGGACCGGCGGCAGCGGAGTCTACGGCGTGATCCAGGCGCGAACGGGACTGCCCTCGGGCGCAGGTCACCGAATCGAGACCACGACCGGTCCGGTCGGCGGAATGCTCGTGCCCGGTGGACGCTCCGACGGCTCCTTGCGGACGACCGGGTACTCGGGCACCGGCGGCAGCATGACCTGTACGGACTGCCACAGCCCCCACAACACCGACTCCGTCGCACCGTTCATCGGCGACCGCATGCGCGCGGCCGAGGACACGACCTTCTCCTCGATTGCGACCAACCACTTGCTGAAGCAGAAGCCGGGTCGCTCCAACGAGGTCACCACCGCGGTGCTCGAGTATGGCTCGGACTGGTGCAGCGCATGCCACGTCGGTCGCCACTCCAACACCACCGAGACCATCAACCATGCCGTGGCCGACTCGTCGACCGCGCCGGGGTGGACCTACCGCACCGTAGACAAGGTCGCGGGTTTCAACTCGAGCGTCGTGGCCACCGGTGGCCTTGGCGGGGACAACTTCGGCTACGTGTCGAATCCTGCATGGCGCAACGTCAACGGTAACCAGAAGTACCCGATCTGCCAGCAGTGTCATGAGGACTCGCGCAACGTCGGTGACGTGACGCAGTCCGAGATCACGTCGCCCGCCACCCCTGTCGAGGGCTTCCGAGTCACCAGCCCCGATGGTCTGAACGCGGGTGACAACCCACGGTTCCAGAACTTCCCCCATGAGACCGAGAACCAGAATCTTCTGGTCGAGACGTCCGACGACCTGTGCCTGAACTGCCATACCGCCTCGACCCTCCCATAGGACTCACGTGAAGAATCCGTTCCAGCGCAAGAAGTCACTCGAACAGCGACTCGCAGAATCCAGATCAGCCAAGGCGCAACCGCCCTCGGAGGAGACTCCTGCGTGGCCCGGCGTTCGTGCCGAGGCCCCCTCCGAGACTCCCGGTGAGGTAGCCGGCGAAGCCGCCGCCCCCGAGTCCGCCGAGGCTGCCGTCCCCGAGCCCGCCGAGCAGGTCGCCCCGGAGCCCGCCGAGCAGGTC
>CAYHCN010000332.1:0-2708 GCA_964354945.1 uncultured Eubacteriales bacterium | reverse complement strand
CAGGTCGACGAGCTCCTTGTCGAGCGCGCCCAGCTGGCTCTGCTTCTCGGGGACCAGCGCAAGCACGTAGGTCCGCTCGGTGGTGTCGCCGAAGCCGAGGAACCCGCCCTTCGTGGAGTCGAGCGGGCGCATCGAGATGATGCCCCTGTTGGCGAGGTCCATGAGCTCGGCAGCGATGTCGGCGTCCTGCACGGTGCCGAACCGCCACAATGCTCCAACCACGGCCGGCGGCAGATCCGGCATCGGATCCTCGCGGAAGTAGCCTCCCGGGTAGGTCCCCTCGTGCTCGAGCCCGTACTTGAGAAACGCCCACAGCCCGAACACGAAACCGCCGAGGGCCAGGAGCGCCGGCAGTGCCACCGCGGCCCAGTACTGGTAGCGCGCCCGCATCCGCACGCGGTTGGCGGCATCCGCAAGCTTCTTCTCCTCGGCAAGTACCTTCGCGAGCCCGCCACTGGGCGTCTGCGGTGTGGTGGGGAACAGGCGCGTCGGGTAGAGGATCCGTCCTTCCACGAACGTGTCGGGCGGCAGGTTCTTGACCGCGAAGTTGACTTCACCCTGGGCGCGGATCGTGATCGTGCCGGTCAGGGGTCCGTGCGCCCACGCTTTGACCTGGCCTCGGGACACCGGCTTGGGCGGATAGACGGTGATGTCGACCTTGCGCGTCCGCACCGGCCACTCGCTGCCGACGAACTTCCAGTAGATCTCCGCGGTGTCGGTCCACTTGGTGACGGCCCCCACGACGGTGTAGCTGATGGTGGCCGGGAACTCCTGGTCCGACGCCGAGATTGCCGCTCGGACGATGACGTACTCGCCGCTCGGCTGCACGCTGAACGTCCCGGGCTCCATGGCTGGAGGGTCGACCTGGGTGTACTGGGTCGTGCGGCCGTCGAGTGGCGCCGTGATGGCGATGTCCTCGATACCCTGCGAGCCTTTCGTCGAGAGTCGCCACTCGACCCAGGTGAACGAGCCGCTGAAGTCGAAGGTCCGCTGCTCGACGACGTTCATATCGCCGTTCTCGGCGAGGTCGGCGCGGATCGAGAGGCCGGCGATCTCGTAGGACTTCGCCAGGGCCACGGTGGGCAGTGCCGCCGAGAGGGTCACCAGCAGCGCAGCCACCACGACCATCGCCGGCAGAACCGACCGGAGTAGACGGGGCTTGCGAGACGCGTGGATCCGAGACGTGCGGGTCATCGCTTCTCCCTCAGCGTGGCGAAGAACGAGCGGAGCATCTCGGCGGACTGATCGGCAAGGACGCCGGAGGTCACGTCGAACCGGTGGTTGAGGCGCTCGTCGCTGGACAGGTCGTACAGCGTGCCCAGCGCTCCGGCCTTGGGGTCAGGGGCGCCGTAGACGCACCGAGCGATCCGAGCCTGGTGCATGAGGCCCGCGCACATGGGGCACGGTTCGAGCGTGACGTAGACGGCGCAATCGGAGAGCCGCCATCGCTCGAGTTTGCGCGCGGCTTCGCGAATCGCGATCAGTTCGGCGTGACCGGCTGGATCGTGGTCGATCTCTCGGCGGTTGTAGCCGCCCGCGACAACGGCCCCCTCGCAGACCACGACCGCGCCGATAGGCACCTCGCCGATCTGCCCGGCGCGGCGAGCCTCATCCAGTGCGAGCGCCATGTACACCTCGTCGGACGCTTCCAAACCCACCTCACTTGAACAGGGGTGCAAGCAGCTTGATCTTCGATGCGACCACGCTCACGAGCAGCGAGGCACCGAACGTGATGATACCGAGGACGAGCGCGATGGCGACATTCGAGGACTCGGTCGTCCCGGTGATGCTCTGCAACACGCCGAGGATCGGTGCGTGCAGCACGTAGATGCCGAGCGCGAACGTGCCTGCAAAGGCCGCAGCGCGCATCCCCAGGACGCGGCCCGCCGGGGACACGGCGATGGCGAGAAGTGCGAACCCCGCCAGCGCGGCACCGAGGTGGACGGCCAGCTGGACCTGCTCGCTCACCGCGGTCCCGAGCGCGACCGAGATGGCCACGTCGACCGCGAGGCCGACCACCAGCCCCGCGAGGGGGACGAGCGCGCCTCGAACGCGCTCGCGCACCGTCGCGAGCACCGCGCCGAGAAGGTACAGGCCGATGCACACAGGCGCGAAGGTGATGAACCCGATCCACGTCTGCTGCGACTCGGCCGGCTGGCCCCACCGCAGCGCGGTCAGCACCACGAGCGCGACGCCGCAAGCAATCGCACCGCCGAGGCGAGCACGATTCGTGGTGAGCGCCCAGCCCGCGAGGGTGGCGTAAACGAGCATCGCCAGGAACCACAGCGTGTAGTACGCCTGGCCGGCGAACACGATGCCGAGCCACCCGGACAGCCCGAGCGGCGGCAGCGAGCCGCCGATGAGCTCTCCCCGGTGGAGGTACGCGAACAGCACGACGCTCCACACGATGTAGGGCACCAGCAGCCGCCTGAAGCGACGACCGAGGTTGAGGCGACCGGGGCGCAACGCTGAGAGGTACCCGCTCGTCGCGAAGAGCGCGGGCACGGCCCACACGGCAGCACCGAGCAGCGCGAGCGCGACGGGGTTCCCGGCGAACGCGGGATAGCCCACGGCGTGCTGGAGGACCACGGCGATGAGCCCGTAGCAGCGCAGAGAGTCGATGACGGGATCGCGACGCCGTGCCGGGCTCGGCTCGCCCCCGGCTGCCGTCGATCCCCCCTGCGTGCTCATCGGCGCCCCGCCTCTCG
>CAYHCN010000331.1:2272-2714 GCA_964354945.1 uncultured Eubacteriales bacterium | reverse complement strand
TGAGTCCCCAGATGACGAAGCCGGCCACGGCAATGGCCAGGAGCAGGCCCACGATTGCGAGACCCCGCCACAGCCACCACGTCCAGCGGCGACCCTGTTTCGTCCCGCTCCGTCCCTCCAGCTCGTCCGTCATCAACCATTCCCCTCTTCGTCTCGGCAACAAAACTGAGCATACACGCGAGAACCGCCCGATTTCGCAGGTCATCCGCTTCGCAACTTCTTTCTCCACGCCCGCTCGCGCAGGGAATCATGTAAGTGGAGCTTTCCAGGGAGGTGGTCATCATGACCGCACTTCTCAAACGTCGCTCGTTGCTGATGGTGACGGTTGCTGCGCTCATCTTGGCGATGTCGTTCGCAGTGGTCGGCTGTCGCCGCGAGCAGCCCAAGCCCACTCCGCTACCCGAGCCCACTCAGGCGACTCAGTCTCCTGCACCCACTGTGG
>CAYHCN010000331.1:0-2262 GCA_964354945.1 uncultured Eubacteriales bacterium | reverse complement strand
GTGGCGCCCCCTCCCCCTGCACCGACGCCGACGCCGACGCCCCCCGCCGGCGAGCCCACCGTTTCTCCCCGTCCCACGGGGAAGTCCGTGGCCGTACGTATCTACCTGGTGCGCGGAGAGAAGCTTGGGGTTGCCGGACGGACGCTGCCGCCAGGAACGGCCGGCGTTGCGGCCGCTGCGGTCCGGGAGCTCTTGGCGGCGCCCAGGCCCGCTGACGTGCGCTACGGCCTCGGCACTGCCATACCCAAGGGAACGACGCTGCGCGGCCTCAACATCAAGAGCGGGATCGCGACCGTGGACCTGTCGAAGCGGTTCGAGACGGGTGGCGGATCGCTGTCGATGCAGCTGCGAGTCGCCCAAGTCGTGGGCACGCTGACCCAGTTCCCCACCGTGAAGCGCGTCGCGTTCCGCATCGACGGCAAGCCGGTCGAGTCCATCGGTGGCGAAGGTGTCTCCGTGTCGCCGCCGGTCGTGCTCAACGACTTCGAGAACGTACTGCCGGCAATTCTGGTCGAGGGCCCGACCCCGGGTCAGACCATCTCGAACCGCTTCCGGCTGTTCGGCTCGGCGAACGTCTTCGAGGCGCAGTTCAACATGCGGCTGCTCCAAGGCAGCAAGGTGCTCGTGTCGAAGTCGTTGATGGCCACCTCTGGGACGGGCACGCGAGGCACGTTCTCGACAACCGTCTCGTTCAGTGGCGGCAAGCCGGGTCGCGCGACACTGGAGGTCTTCGACATCTCCGAGAAGGACGGCTCGCGCGTCGATCTCGTCCGGATACCGGTGACGTTGAAGTAGGGCGCGTCTGACGGCAGTGTTCCCGCCGATCTCGACCTCAAGCGACCGGCCGAGAATGATCCTGATCAGCACGAGTATACCGAGGGAGAGCAGGTTCTCCAGCGTGAGCTCCAACGTCACGCTGCGAATCAGATCGGCAGCCACGAGGAGTTCCAGGCCGAGCGGGCGCTACGGCTTCGCGGGCAGTAGCGCCTTCGTCTGCTTGTCGTGACACCGGTAGCAGATGGGGTACGTGCGACTGCTCTTACCCCTGTGACACTCGCAGCCGGCGCCCCATTGGGCAGCGCGGTGCTCGACTCGCCACTTGTCGACCGCTCCGTGCGCACTCCGGCCGTCAGCCGCAAATGACGTATGGCACCCCTGCGCGCACACCTGCGGGTCGTGGCAGCGCCAGCACTTTGTCTTCGCCTCGAAGGCCGCGTTGATGGCGTGGCCGCCGTCCTTGAACGTGGGGGTGTGAGGCATGCGCACGCCGCCATGGCATGGATCGCACTGCTTGGCCATTTCGTGGCATCCGGAGCAATCACGGTTCGCCGCCCGCACCGCCGGGTATGTGATCTCGCCACTGCCGACGGTCTCGGTCGAGTCTGCCGAGACCCTTGCCACAAGCGGGTCCGCGCTGTGACAGGTCTTGCATTCCGCGGAGGCAGTACGACTGTCATGACACGTGAGACAGGGGGACATAGCTTGCGTGTACGACTGCTTGCGATGACCCATCCGAGTGTGGCACTGCGTACAGGGCTGGCCTGCAGCGATGACCTCGGCGTGTGACATCTTCGTCCCCGTCGGTGAGGTCACAACTCCGCGACGGACGGAACGATGGCAATGAAGGCACGCCGCCGAGTCCACTGGGGTCGCCGCAGAGGTAGCCGGCCTAGACACGCTCTGCATGGCGATCATGCGAACCCGGGAGATGCCGTTCCCAACGAATCCCGTGACTGCGTGGCCCTCGTGACACGAGGTGCACGAGGCGTGCCCCACCCGCTCCGCACTCACGACCGCGACCGAGCCCTTGTGGCAGGTCTGGGCACAGTAGGCGTCCAGTGAGGTCGCAACGTAGGCCGAGAGCAAGAGCAGTACCCCGAACGCGACGAGAATCGGTGTGCGGATGAGCGGCTTCGCGCGCGCTCGTCTGCCCGCCGAGGGCCTCGATGGCGCGCTCTTCGCCTCGGCAGCGCGCTCTGCCGCACCCTCCTTGATAGCCGCGATCTCGTCGGGCGAGCCGGTATAGCGGCGGCGCTTGACGACTCGCTTCTTCGATGGCGTCGCAAGTGCGAGCACGAGACTGATCAGCAGCAGCACGACGAGTGTCACGAGCGCAAGCAGAAGCAGTGCAATCGTGATGTTGGAGGTTGGGTCGTTGACGACGCGCATCACGGCAGCGCGGGTGGAGCTCAGGTCTACCGAGGCGAGGCTGCGGACCGCTTGCGCAGCTACAGGCACGGCACCCGGGGTGGACGGCATCAT
>CAYHCN010000330.1:0-2726 GCA_964354945.1 uncultured Eubacteriales bacterium | reverse complement strand
CGCTCGAGGAGATCCTCGCCGAGCTCGCGGGCCCGCTGAACCTCGACGAGGCGGCTGCGGTGCTCGGCCCGGTGTTCGAAGCGGTCGAGTATGCCCACGCCAACGGCGTGCTCCACCTCGACCTGAAGCCAGCCAACGTGCTCGTCGACCGCGACGGTCGGGTGAAGGTCGCCGACTTCGGCGTCTCGACGCTCTCGTCGCTGGGTGGCCACGGTCCCGCGATGGCCGCGACGCTCGGCTACGCGCCCCTCGAGCAGCTCGTCGGCACGAAGGTCACCGAGCGTTCGGACGAGTGGTCGCTCGCCGCGCTCGCCTACGAGCTCCTCACCGCCGAGAACCCCTTCGCCGCAGCCGACGTCGATGAAGCCATCGCGCTCGCCGAGCGGCTCGAGCCGCCGCCGCCGTCCCGGCAGTTCGCGGGTATCCCTCCCGCAGTGGACGAGGCCGTGCTGTGCGCGCTCGAACCCGCGCCCCTCGAGCGCTTCGCCGACGTGCGAGGCTTCGGAGGCGCGCTGCTACCCAAGCTCGGCGACCCGTCGCTCGGCCGCGACTCGCTCGCCGAGATCGTCGAGCGCATCGCCGCCGAGGAGCCCGAGGAGAACACCGGCCTCGCGCGACTGGGCCTGTGGGACCGCATCGGGAACCGAGGGCGACTTCTCGGCCGCCTCGCCGCGGCCGTCGTGTGCGCGTGGGCGGTGTGGTTCTCCCTCGTCGAGGTCGCCACGCGTCCGATCGCGCTGGTCGCTGCCTCCGCGCTGGCCGCGCTGGCGGCCGCCTTCGTCCCCCGCCTCGGCGCGGCACTCGTACTCGTGGCCCTCGTCGCAGGCCTGTTCGCGGGCGGCGCGCCCGTCGCCGCCGCACTCGTGCTCGTGCTCGGCGCCGCGTACTGGTGGTTCGTCGGGAGGCGCTCCGAGTGGGCCGCGATGCTGCCGTTCGCGTCCCCGCTGCTCGCCGTCGTGCAGCTCACGTTCGTGGCGCCGCTGCTCGCGGGTTTCATCCTGCCGCCCATCGCCGCGGCGGCGGCGGGCCTCGCCTCGGGCGTCCTCACCCTGCTCGCGGCGATCTACTCGTTCGCGGGCGAGCCGTACCTTCGGGTCGATCCCCGCGTGCTCGTCGGCCTCAGCCAGCCCCTCGGCTCGTCCCCCGACATCGGTGGCGTCCTCGGCCAGTCGTCGACGTGGATCGCACTCGCCGCGTGGCCGCTCGCTGCGGCCGCGATGTCGCTGCTCGCCCGGCGGGGCACGCGAGCCGGCGCACTTCTGGGCACCGCCGCCGGCGGGGCGATCCTGTGGGCGGGATACCGGCTCGCTCAGCTTGCCTACGCCGGCCAGAACGCGAAGCCCGGCGTCCCGACCCTCGTGCTATGGACCGGCTCGGGCTTCACGGTGCCCTTGATCGCCTCGCTTATACTGTTCGTACTCGTCAGCCTCCTCGGACCGCCCCTGCGCGGCGAGGAAGAGCACAGCCATTTCCGGCCCGAGCCTGAAGAGGACTAGTCGGCCGTGAGCGTACTCTCCGATTTCGAAGACAGTGTCTCGCGTGCCCTCGGGGGCATGTTCGCGGGCGTGTTCCGCTCGCCCGTGCAGCCCGCGGAGCTCGCAAAGGCCCTCGCCAAGGCGATGGACCGGGGCCGCAGCGTCGGCGTCGGTAAGGTATACGCGCCCAACGTCTACACCGTGCTGCTTTCGCCCGACGACGACACGAAGTTCGGCGCCTTCGCCGAGACGCTCGCCGGGGAGCTCTCGACCTTCCTGGTCGGGCACGCCCGGGAGCGCGATTACGATCTCGCATCGAAGCCCGTGGTGCGCTTCCTCGTTGACGACGACCTCAAGATCGGGCGCTTCGACGTGATCGCCGAGCTCATCTCGCCGGACGAGATCGAGGCCGAGATGGCCGAGTACGGCGACCGGTTCAGCGCCTCGAGCAGCGTCTCGACGTCGCCACACAAGGAGCCGAGGGCCCGTGCACCGAGACCGGCTCCCGCACCTGCCGCTGGGAGGCCTGCCGACGCGGTGGCTTCGGCAGCGGCATCCGAACCCGCGCCCCGCGTCGACGACATCACCCCGGCCGAGGCTGTCCCCGAAGCTCCCGCCGACGCGGCCGCTGCCGGTCCGCCCGTTGCCGCCCCCAGCCCGGCGCGGTTCGCCACCGTCACCGTCACCGGCATCGATCACGACGTTATCCTCAGGGGCGACCGCGTGGTGATCGGCCGCTTGGCCTCGTGCGACATCTGCCTCCAGGACCGCAACGTCTCCCGCCAGCACGCCGCGTTCGTCGCGAAACCGGGCGGTTGGGCGATCGCCGACCTCGGTTCGACTAACGGGACCCTCCTCAACGGATCGGCCGTGAAGGACACGCCCCTCAAGGACGGCGACATCGTGACGGTCGGCGTCACCGAGCTCATCTACCACGGCCCGAGGACGTAGGCGTGGTCGACGTCGTCCTCCTCGCGGGCCGACTCCTGCTGCTGGCGCTGCTGTACCTGTTCCTGTTCGCCGCGATTCGGGCGGGTATCGGCCTCATCGCCGGGCAGGCTCCAGCCCGGAAGGACCGAGGACTCGTGCTCGCGGTGGCCCGCGGCCCCGCCGAGCTCCTCGGCACGCGGGTTCCCCTCCGCGGCCCTGTCATCATCGGTCGCTCTCCGGGCGCCGACATCGTCGTCGCCGGCGACTTCATCTCGGCACGGCACGCGAGGATCGCGCCGACGGGCACCGGAGCCGTGGTCG
>CAYHCN010000329.1:0-2728 GCA_964354945.1 uncultured Eubacteriales bacterium | reverse complement strand
TCTCGAGCTCGTCGGTGAGCGCAAGACCCGGGATGCCGCCAGAAACCGCGCACGAGCCGATAGCGATGACGACATCCGCGATGTCCCGCACCCGGCGAAGCAACTCGACGTGCTCGGTGGTGGTGACCGCGCCCTCGACCACGGCGACATCGAACTCCTCGGGCATGTGACCGCTCGCCGCGAGCTGCCAGTAGGCCAGCTCGATCGTGCCGAGTACCTCGAGGAGGTGGTCCTCCATGTTCGTCATCTGCACCTGGCACCCGAAGTCGGACGCAAGGCCTATGACAACGACACGCGCGGCCATCGCTACATCGCCTCCTGAAGGTTCATAGCTTCCCAGTAGTTGAACACCGGGCCGTCAACGCAGGCATACTGGTGACCCACGCCACAGTGCCCGCACTTGCCGAAACCGCACTTCATGCGGCGCTCGAAGCTCACGTAGATCCTGTCGACATCCATGCGCTTCCTGCGCATCTCCTCGATCACGTACCGGTACATGACCGGCGGCCCGCAGATCGCGCCGAAGGTGGACTCGGGATCCACGTCGATGCGGTCGAACAACCGAGTCACCAGGCCGGTCTCCCCATCCCACGACTCGTCGGGCTCGTCGACAGTGAGATAGAGGTCGAAGTCGTCGCGGTGCCGCCACATCTCGAACGTTCGCCGGAACAGCACCTCGGCCGGGTTGCGCGACCCATAGAGAATCGTGACCTTGCCGAACTCGTGACGGGTGTCGTGGATGTGGTTGATGAGTGACTTGAGCGGGGCGATGCCGAGGCCTCCGGCCACGAGCAGCACATCGTGCCCCTTCATCTCATCGAATGGGAAGCCACGCCCGAACGGGCCACGCAGGCCGACGACGTCGCCGCACCGCATACGGTGCAGCGCGCCGGTGACGTCGCCCGAATCGCGAACGCACAGCTCGATGAAGCCCTGCTTGCTCGGCGCGCTCGAGATCGAGATCGGCGCCTCGCCCACCCCGAAGATGGACAGCTCCACGAATTGGCCCGAGTCGAACTGGAACGCGTCGCGGACCTCGTCGTCGATGAGACGGAACTCGAAGAGCTTCTCCTTGTCCGTGAGGTCGACGATCGAAGTGATCCGCGCCGGCCACGGTCTGTAGGGGTTGGCTTGGAGCTGGGAGTACGCCGCCATGCGGCCGGGGCTGGCGTTGCGCATCACGACGCCCCCTCTTGCAGAAGTTCGATGACCTTGCGCGGGGTGATCTCGGCTTTGCACGCACGCTGGCAGCGGCCGCAACCCACGCACAGCACCCGCTCGAACTTCGAAAGGTAGCCCCACTGCTTGTGGTAGTAGCGGTTCTTCACCCTCGCCCCGCGCGTTTCGCGGAAGTTGTGGCCATGCGCCACCTCTGCGAACTCGATGAACAGGCACGAGTCCCACATCCGTTCCCTCTCGCCGGTCGCTCCGTTGGGGGCGAGGCGGTCCCGGACGTCGAAGCAGTAGCACGTGGGGCACACCATCGAGCACGCCCCGCAGGACAGGCACTTCTCGCCGAGGGCGTCCCACATCGGGTCGTCGTACTTGGCATCGAGAAGTAGGGGCAGCTGAGCGGTGTCCGGCTGCTCGGCGAAGGACGCCTTGAACTGCCGGGTATGCGCCTGGAACGCAGCGGTGTCCTCGGCGGTGACCGAGCGTGTCACAACGTAGCGGTCGAGGAGCTCGGCGCCGTGGACCGAGCGAACCGAGACGAAGTACTCGTCGCCGAGGTCGGTGAGGAAGATGTCGAAACCCCAATGGACCTCGTCGGTACCCCACGCGTTGCAGAAGCACTCGTCACGCGGCTCGCAACTCACGCCGACGAGCAACGTGGATTCGCGACGCGCCTTGTAGTAGGGGTCCTCGTAGCCGGTGAGGAACACGTTGTCCATGAGCATGAGGGCGTTTATGTCGCACGGGTGCAGCCCGAACAGCACCCTGGGTGTGGTGTCCCGCTCCTCGGCGAGCACGGCGCTGTCGCCCGCGGAGAACTCCATCAGGGTCTCCACCGCGGGCA
The DNA here is from genome assembly GCA_964354945.1 of uncultured Eubacteriales bacterium. Lineage (GTDB taxonomy): Bacteria > Actinomycetota > Coriobacteriia > Anaerosomatales > CAVXGS01 > CAVXGS01. The sequence continues at coordinate 711 of CAYHCN010000329.1, read as the reverse complement.
TGAACACCTTCTTGGGCGGCAGGATCGTCGTGTCGTAGTCCAGCCGCAGGTCCGCGGCGTCTGGAACCGGTGCGAAGACGAAGGACGTTCCCTTCGCGATCGGACCGATGACCTCGTACTCCTCGGCGAGGCCGCGTACCAGGTCAGGTACACGGCTCTTGGCCATGATTCGGAAGAACATCTTTGCTCCCAGTCTCCGGCAAGGCTGGTCCGTTGGGCGTGCTCGTCGGGGCCGCCAAGCGACGGCCCCGACGCGGATTCCTAGGGTTGTGTTCGCCTCGAAGGACGAGAATCCCGCATATACCGAGAGCGTCTATGCGCCGAAGAACACGCCGATCTCGCGCTCCGCAGACTCGGGGGAATCCGAGCCGTGGATCACGTTGGCGTCGAGCACTAGGCCGAAGTCGCCCCGGATAGTCCCCGGCGCAGCCTCGCCGGGGTTCGTGACGCCCATGAGCTTGCGACAGACCCTCACTGCATCGGGGCCGCTGATGACCATCTTCACGACCGGACCTGAAGTGATGTACGCGACGAGGCCCTCGTAGAACGGCTTGCCGACGTGCTCGGCGTAGTTGGCCTCTGCCTCCTCGGCAGTGACCATCCCAAGCTCCATGCGCTCGATGGTGAGGCCCGTGTCCTCGAACCGGGTGACGATGCGGCCGATGAGGCCACGCTCGACCGCGTCGGGCTTGATCATGACGTAGGTGCGCT
>CAYHCN010000328.1:0-2745 GCA_964354945.1 uncultured Eubacteriales bacterium | reverse complement strand
GAACCGGCCCGTCGCGGCGGCATAGCCGCGTCCACCGCGGAAGCCCAGGTAGAACGGGTACCGATGCCCGACCACCGCCGCGAGCCCGGCTAGCAGGACCCATGGCTCCGTCGCGCCCAGCACCCGCCAGCCGACGAGCATCGCGAGGGGGCCCTTGAACAGGTCGTAGATGGCCGTCACAACCGCCGCGGGGCGGCCGAGGAACTCCGCGGCGTTGGTGGTCCCAAGGTTCCCGTCGCCCAAGGTGCGAAGATCGCGTCCTCGAACTCGACCGATGAGGTAGGCGGGCAACACGGACCCCATCAGGTAACCGAGCAGCACTGCGAGCACGCCGGTCACGGGACAACCCCCTGAGGAGACTATTTCCAGCTTGGGGGTGGAACGTGCGGGCTAGGAGACCGTGCGCCACCATCCGGCGTGATCGCGCACGAAGAACTCCAGCGCTCCGCGCGCCAGCAGGTCGCCCAGGAACCCCTTGACGGTCGTGACCGCGAGCCAGTACTGCGCCGGGTTGTCGGAGAGGTCCCGCTCGGCTGAAACGAGTGCGATGGCGTCCTCGGTCGTGTGCTCGGTCTTGAGCGCGTCGAGGATGAAGTCGTTGATCCGGTCGAGCTCGGTGAGGTGGAAGTCGATGTGAACCTCGGCCTCTGCGCGATCGACTACTCTGCCGTGACCCGGGACGAGCCAGTCGAAGTCCAGGGAGCGGATGTGCTCGAGCGAGGATGCGACATCGGCGGGGTCGATGGCGTAGGGAAGCCGGTGCCGCTCCCAGATCTCGATCTGATACAGCGCGTCGCCGGAGAACAGCACCTTGTCGGGCGAGAGGAAGCCGGTGTGGCCGAGGGTGTGCCCGGGCAACGGTACGGGGGTCAGCCGGGAGTCGTCCCACTCCTCGACGAGAGAGTCGACCTTGCACGGCGTGCCTCGGAACAGCTTGGTGATGAAGATGTCGCCCGGCTTGGCCCACGAGAACATGCCCCGGATGTTGATGTCGGGGTTCTCCACGAGGCTCGCGTCGTCCCGTGGCGCCCACGACCGCGCGCCGTCCTGCCGGATCGTCGCCGCCACGGCGAAGTGGTCGGCGTGCCCGTGGGTGATGAGCACGTCGGACACGGGGACCCCGGCGTACGGCGCCTCGTCGTCGCACGTGTCGACCACTGCTCCGTCGATGAAGCCCGAGTTGGTGAGGCCAGAGACGACGAGCGTGTCGCCGGCAACGACGCGGGAGTTGTGGGGGACGCGGAAGGTTGCCATTGGGGCAGTATGCCCCAGCATCCCTTCGCGCGTCCCTCGTCGAGTCGCTGCGCGTGCGGCACGCGGCGGCTTGGGGACATCGTTCGCTACGACGCCTCGTCGAGCGCCTCCACGAACTGGCTGTTGTAGAGGTCGTGATAGAACCCTCGACGCGCGAGCAGCTGCTCATGGTTGCCCGTCTCGATGATGCGGCCCTCGTTCATCACGATGATCGTGTGGGCATCTCGGATAGTCGACAGGCGGTGAGCGATCACGAAGCTCGTCCGATTCTCCATGAGCTTGGCCATGGCCTTCTGTATGAGGACCTCGGTGCGTGTGTCGACCGAGCTGGTCGCTTCGTCGAGGATGAGGATGTCGGGATCGGCGAGGAACGCCCGCGCGATCGTCAGCAGCTGCTTCTCGCCCGCCGAGACGCTCGTCGCGTCGTCGTCGAGCCTGGTGTCGTAGCCCTCGGGCAGCGTGCGGACGAAGTGGTCGACGTGCGCCGCCGTCGCCGCCGAGACGATCTCCTCGTCTGTCGCGTTCTCGCGACCGTAGGCGATGTTGTCTCGCAGCGTGCCGCTGAACAGCCACGTGTCCTGCAACACCATCCCGAAGTGCGAGCGCAGCTCGTCTCGGGTCATCTCGCGGGTGTCTATCCCGTCGACCGAGATACGGCCGCCGTCGATCTCGTAGAAGCGCATCAGCAGGTTCACGATGGTCGTCTTGCCCGCGCCCGTGGGGCCGACGATGGCCACGGTCTGACCCGGCTTCACGTCGAGCGTGAAGTCCTCGATGAGCGGCTTGTCGGCCTGGTAGCGGAATGACACGTTCTCGAGCGCGACGTGACCCTCGATGCTCGGCAGCACGATCGGGTTCTCGACGTCGGGGAGCTCCTCGGCCTCGTCGAGCAGTTCGAAGACTCGCTCTGCTGAGGCGACAGCCGACTGGAGAACGTTGGCGATACTGGCCGTCTGGGTGATGGGCTGAGTGAACTGGCGGGAGTACTGGATGAACGCCTGCACGTCGCCCAGCGACATCGTGCCGTTGGCGACCTGGACCCCTCCTATCACGGCGATAGCCACGTAGTTGAGGTTCGAGATGAACTGCATGGAAGGCATGATGATTCCCGAGATGAACTGGGCCTTGAAGCTCGCCTGGAACAGCTGCTCGTTCTCCTCGTCGAAGGTTGCGAGCGCCTCGGCCTGACGGCCGAACACCTTCACGAGGTTGTGACCGGTGTGCATCTCCTCGACCTGACCGTTGAGCTTGCCGGTCCGCTCCCACTGGGTCGCGAACTGCTTCTGGGACTGCTTAGCGATGAGCATCGTGACCGCGATAGACAGCGGGATCGTGATGAGTGAGATGAGCGCCAGGAGCCAGCTGATCGAGAACATCATGATGAGCACGCCGATGAGCGTGAACACCGCGGTGATGATCTGAGTCAGGCTTTGCTGGAGCGTGTTGGCGATGTTGTCGATGTCGTTGGTCACGCGAGACAGGATGTCGCCG
>CAYHCN010000327.1:0-2751 GCA_964354945.1 uncultured Eubacteriales bacterium | reverse complement strand
CGCGTGGCGGAACACGTCTACGCCCACTTCATCGGAGCCGGCGGCGCCGGTATGAGCGGCATCGCCCTCGTCCTGCACCGCCGCGGCATCGCCGTGACGGGGTCCGACCTCAAGGAGTCGCGATACTCGAGGCTGCTGGAGCGCGAGGGCGTCCCCGTCGCTATCGGTCACGCCGCCGAGAACCTCGGCGAACCCGACGTTGTGGTGGTGTCCTCGGCGATCCCCGAGACGAACCCCGAGCTCGCCGAAGCGAGGCGGCGGGGGATGGATGTGTGGCCGAGAGCGAAGATGCTCGCGCACCTCGCCGGGGAACGCACCACGATCGCAGTCGCGGGGACGCACGGCAAGACTTCGACGAGTTCGATGATCGCGACCATGTTGTCGCGGATGGGACTGGACCCCACCTTCCTCATCGGCGGCGAGGTGGACGGGTTCGGCACGAATGCCGTCGCCGGCTCGGGTCCTCACTACGTGGTCGAAGCCGACGAGAGCGACGGGTCGTTCGTCCACCTGACCCCCCAGGTCGCTCTGGTGACCAATGTCGAAGCGGACCACCTCGACCACTACGAGGGCGGCATCGAGGAGATCGAGGCGACCTTCGCCGACTTCCTACAGCGTGTCCCCCCCGACGGGATCGTGGTTGCGTGGAGCGGCGACGCACGGCTTCTGGAGATCGCTGCCGCGTCGGGTCGCAGGCTCGTCACGTACGGTTCCGACGATTCCGCGGACGTGCGCTACGAGGTGCTCGCGCACACCGAACGCGGCACCACGTTCACTGCCACGACACCCTCGGGCGAGACGGCCGAGTGCCTGTGTCCCGTGCCGGGCGAGCACATGGTCGCCAACGCGGCCGGCGCACTCGCCGTCGCATGGGCGCTGGGGTTGCCGCTCGCAGATGCGTGCACCGCCCTCTCGTCGTTCACCGGCGTTCGTCGGCGGTTCGACCTCGTCGCGACCGTCGAAGGCGTCACCATCGTGGACGACTACGCGCACCACCCTACCGAGGTGAAGGCGACCGTGACGGCTGCGCGTGCGCTCGGCCGCTACGGACGAATATGGGTGCTCTTCCAGCCTCATCGCTACAGCCGTACGGCGGCGCTGGCGGGGGACTTCGGCGAGGCGTTCGACCAAGCCGACAGGGTGGTGCTGATGGATGTCTACAGTGCGGGGGAGACACCGATCCCAGGCGTGAACGGCAAGACGCTCGTCGAGAGCATCCTGCGTCACAACGGGCGGGCACGGGTCACGTGGCTGCCTCACCGCGCCGACGTGGCCGAGTACCTGTCCGGTCAGGTGCGGTCGGGCGACCTCGTACTCACGATGGGCGCCGGAGACGTCACGGCCATGGGACCCGAGATCGTTCGGGTCCTGTCCGAGCGCTCCGGTGAGCAGTCGTGTCCATAGCCTCGGCCTACACTCAGCTTAAGGCTCAAGTCGAGGGTCATGTGAAGCGGAACGAGCCGATGGGTCGGCACACGACGTTCCGGATCGGTGGGCCCGCGGCGATCTTCGTGGAGTGCGACAGCCTGTCCGACCTGCATGCGGCAACCGACGTCCTCAACGAACAGGATGTGGCCTGGACCGTTCTAGGCAAAGGCAGCAACGTGCTGGTCAGCGACGACGGCTTCGCCGGGGCCATTCTCGTACTGGGGCGCTCGTTCCGGTCTCACACGGTCGAGGACGACCTCCTCAACGCAGGAGCGGGCGTGCTACTGGCCCGGCTCGTGCAGGCGGCCTTCGCGACCGGGCTGTCGGGTCTGGAGTTCGCCGTTGGGATACCGGGGACTGTCGGGGGCGCTCTCGGGATGAACGCTGGCAGTCGAGATGTGTGGATCGACAGCATCACCGAGTCGGTCACGGTATTCCGGCCCGGGGTCGGGCTCCAGCGGCTGCGCGGATCGGAGATCGTCTGGGGCTACCGCCGAAGCGATGTGCCGGCCCGTGGGGTCATCGTGGAGACGACACTGCGCCTGGCCACAGGCGACCGCGATCGGATTCAGCTCGCTATGGAAGCGAGCCTTGGCCGTCGCAAGCGCAGCCAGCCGTTGTCGCTGCCGAGTGCCGGGAGCGTGTTCGTGAATCCGCCTAACGATTCTGCCGGACGGCTGATCGAGACGGTGGGGCTGAAGGGCGAGCGCATCGGCGGCGCGTCGTTCTCGGAGGTCCACGCGAACTTCATTGTGAATCTCGGAGGTGCGACCGCATCCGACGTGGTGGCACTGATGGTGATGGCTCAGGAGAGGGTGCGGGACGCCTATGGCGTCGAACTCACGCCAGAGGTCAGGTTCCTCGGATCCTTCGAAGAATCGTAAGCGCGTCGTTATTGGCGCGCGCGAGACGGTTCGCGTTCGGTATTCCAAGGGCCGGCCTGAAGTCGAAGCGACTCCCAAGGAGCGTGCTCCCCGGCAGTCTCGGGAGCGCAGCGCTGGCACTCGCTTGGCCGAAGCACGCCGCCAGGACCGCGAGCGTCGGCAGGTCGTGAATCGCCGTCGGCGGGTCGCGATCGGCGTCGCCGTCGCCGTCGCCCTCGCCCTCGCGGTCTACGGCCTCCTGCAGCTCAGGCATGCCCGGACGTTCGCGGTGCGCGATGTGAAGGTCAGCGGGCTCTCCGAGGTCTCGACCGACACGGTGCTGAGCCTCGCGGCGATCCCTTCCCGGGCCACGCTCATCGATGCGAACAGAGACGCGATCGCCAGCCGGGTCGAGCAGGAGCCCTGGATCGCCTCGGCAACCGTGAGTCGGGACTTCCCC
>CAYHCN010000326.1:0-2757 GCA_964354945.1 uncultured Eubacteriales bacterium | reverse complement strand
CCGCAGCGGACCGTAGGGACCAGCGCGATGGGGGATCTGGTGGCCGAGCAGCTGGCTGGGTAGCCGAGGCGCCGCCGGCGAGCTGCGTCACCACCGCGCTCCTACGGCGCTGACGTGTCGGATGCTGCTCGCGTACACTGTCTAGACCACGGACACGCCGAGGGACCTGCAGCCACCCGACAGGAAGGGGAGTACGATGGCCGATCTTCCGGAGGTCGACTACATCTGGATGGACGGCGAGCTGGTCGAGTGGAAGAACGCCACCGTCCACGTACTCACCCACGCGCTGCACTACGGCTCGGGCGTCTTCGAGGGCATCCGCTGCTACGAGACGTCGAACGGCCCCGCGGTCTTCCGCCTTACCGACCACATGAAGCGGCTCGACCGGTCGGCGCGCATGCTGTTCATGGACATGCCGGTCTCGGTCGAAGGAAGCGTCGAGGCGGTCAAGCAGACCATCTCGGCGAACCACCTCACCTCGTGCTACATCCGTCCGCTCGTGTATCGCGGCTACGGCGTCATGGGCCTCGACTTCATGCCCGCGCCGGTGAACATGTTCATTGCGGTGTGGCCGTGGGCGACCTACCTCGGCGAGGAGGCGCTCAACAACGGCGTCGCAGTGGGCGTGTCGTCGTGGCGTCAGCGCGGCATCAACGCCACGCCGCCCGCGATCAAGGCGTGCGGGCAGTACATCAACTCGTCGCTCGCGCGCGTCGAGGCGAATCAGCACGGCTACGCCGAGGCGATCCTCCTCAACGAAGAGGGCAAGGTCTGCGAGGGAACCGGCGAGAACCTCTTCGTCGTCAAGGGCGGCACGATCGTCACGCCGCCGGTCTCCGACGGCATCCTCGAAGGCATCACCCGCGACAGCATCATGCGGATCGCCCGCGACAAGGGCTACGAGGTCGTCGAGGCCTCGCTGGTGCGCACGGACCTCTACACCGCCGAGGAGATGTTCATGACCGGCTCGGCGGCCGAGGTCGTACCAGTGGCCTCGGTGGACCATCGCCCCGTCTGCCCTCCGGGCCCCATCACCAAGGACCTCCAGGAGACGTTCTTCCGCGTCGTCACCGGCGAGGAGCCTGCGTACGCCGACTGGCTCGAGCCGGTCGAGTAGCCACGGGAGGCGCGCGACAGCCGTGAGGGTCACCCTCTACGACACGACGCTTCGCGACGGCACCCAGCGGGAGGGCATGTCCCTGTCCGTCGAGGACAAGCTGCGCATCGCCGCCAAGCTCGACCTCCTGGGGATTGACTACGTCGAAGGCGGCTTCCCCGGTTCGAACCCCAAAGACATCGAGTTCTTCGAGCGCGCCCGCTCGCTCAAGCTCGATCATGCGGTCGTCTCGGCGTTCGGTTCGACGCGTCGCAAGGACATCGCTCCCGAGGATGACCCTGGGCTCCGCGCGCTGATCGAGACCGAGTGCAAGGCGCTGTGCATCTTCGGCAAGTCGTGGGACATCCACGTCACCGAGACGCTCCAGACCACGCTCGAGGAGAACGTCCGCATGGTGGCCGACTCGGTTCGCTTCCTCGCCGAGGCCGGCCGCGAGGTGTTCTTCGACGCCGAGCACTTCTTCGACGGCTACCGAGCCAACCCCGAGTACGCGCTACAGGTCTGCAGAGCAGCCGCCGAGGCCGGCGCTTCTGCCGTCGTGCTGTGCGACACCAACGGCGGGACGCTGCCGCAGGACGTGTCGCGCATCGTGGGCGAGATGGTCGCCGCGCTGCCCGGCGTCCCCCTCGGCGTGCACACCCACAACGACAACGGCTGCGCGGTGGCGAACTCGATCCTCGCGGTCGACGCAGGATGCACGCACGTCCAGGGCACGATGAACGGGTACGGCGAGCGCGCGGGCAACGCCGACCTCACCACGATCATCCCGGCGCTCGTGCTGAAGATGGGCGACGACGCGCTTGACCGCGACCAGCTCAGACTTCTCACCGAGGTCAGCCACTTCGTCGCGGAGACGGCGAACGTGTCGCCGTACCCTCACCAGCCCTACGTGGGTACGAGTGCGTTCGCGCACAAAGGCGGAGTGCACGCGAGCGCGGCCGCACGTCTGCCCGAGGCGTACGAGCACATCGACCCCGCCGCCGTCGGCAATCTCGCCCGCTTCGTGGTGAGCGAGCTCGCCGGGAAGGCGTCGCTCACGCTGAAGGCCGAGGAGATGGGCATCGACCTCGGAGGAGACCCCGCGACCGTGTCGAAGGTTCTCGACGGCATCAAGGAGCTCGAGTACCGCGGCTACACCTTCGAGGCTGCCGACGCGTCGCTCGAGATCATGCTACGCAAGGAGATCGGCACTCACGAGCCCTTCTTCCGCCTCGAGTCCTTCCGCGTGATCGCCGAGAAGCGCGAGGACGGCCGCGTGATGACCGAGGCCACCATCAAGGTGCACTGCGGCGGAGAGCGCTACGTCGCCACCGCTGAAGGAAACGGCCCGGTCAACGCGCTCGACGGCGCGCTGCGTATGGCCATCGGCAAGTACTACCCCCATCTCGCCGACATCAAGCTCTCCGACTACAAAGTCCGTGTCCTCGACGAGAAGAAGGGGACAGGAGCGGTCACTCGCGTCCTCATCGTCAGCGATGACGGGACGAAGGACTGGGGGACCGTCGGCGTCTCCGAGAACATCATCGAGGCGTCGTGGGAGGCCCTTGTCGACTCGATCGAGTACGGGCTGTCGCACCCTCGGGGCGAGGAGAGCGAGTAGTCTCCTGATGCTGACTCACCGCGTGTCGTTCGTGTCGTTC
>CAYHCN010000325.1:0-2765 GCA_964354945.1 uncultured Eubacteriales bacterium | reverse complement strand
CGGGTGGCTCCGACGCCGGTCGTCCCACGACCGAGCGCGTTCGCGGCATCTTCTCCTCGATCGCCGAGGACTACGACGCGTTCAACCGCCTCGCGTCACTCGGCATCGACAAGGGCTGGCGTCGCGAGATGGTGAAGGCTGCCCGGCTCACGGGCGAGTCGCGTGTCGTGGACCTGTGCTCCGGCACCGGGGACGTCGCGCTCGCGATCGCCGACCAGGCCGCACCGGCCGAGATCGTGGCGACCGACTTCACGCCCGAGATGCTCGCGGTGGCCGAGAAGAAGGCGGTGGACTACACCGGCCCTACGACGCTCGAGTTCGAGTGGGCCGATGCGCAGGACCTCCCGTTCGACGGCGAGATGTTCGACGTGGCTACCGTCGCATTCGGCGTCCGCAACCTGCCCGACCGGGCTGCCAACTTCCGCGAGGTGCTTCGTGTGCTGAAGCCGGGCGGGCGCTACGTCATCCTCGAGTTCTCTCGGCCTACCTTCGCGCCGTGGCGCGCGGTCTACCACGTCTACCTGCGCGGCATCGTGCCGCTGATCGGTGGAGTGCTCACCGGCGATCGTTCGGGGTTCGTGTACCTCAACGACTCGATTCGCGCGTTCCCGGCACAGGAGGCGCTGGCTAAGGAGCTTCGCGGCGCGGGCTTCGACCCCGTATCGTGGAAGAACCTCACCGGGGGTATCGTGGCCATTCATACCGCCGAAAAACCGCTACGATAGACATCCTTCTTCTGTGAGGCGTTCTCGCAAGTCGAAGCGTGAAAGGCGTGTCGCGATGCTTCTGACAGCGCGCTATGTGCTCCCCGTCGCCGCACCACACATCGAGAACGGCGCGGTTCTCGTGCGGGACGACAAGATCGTCGAGATCGGGGACCTGGAGCATCTCCAGCGAATCCACCCCGAGGAGCCTGTCGTCGACTACGGCCTCGCCGCGCTCATGCCGGGTTTCATCGACACCCACACCCACTTCGAGTACACGGCGTTCCGCGGACTCGTGGACGACCTGCCCTACTCCCAGTGGAAGCTGCAGTTGCTCCAGAAGGAAGAGCGCTTCACCGACGATGACTGGTGGGACTCCGCGCTCCTCGGTGCCCTCGAGGCGGTGCGGTCCGGCATCACCACCGTCGCCGACATCACGAAGCGGGGCGGCTCGGCTCAGGCCGCGAAGGAAGGCGGGCTCCGGGCCTTCATATTCCGCGAGGTCGCCACGATGGACGCGAAGCGGGTCGACGCAGCCATGGCCGATGCGGTCGCCGACATCGAGACGTGGCGCTCGGAGGCGGATGCCTCGCGGGTGCGGATCGGCATCGCACCCCACAGCGCGTACTCGTGCCATCCGAAGCTGTTCCGCGCGGTCGCGGACTACGCCGCCGACGGGACGCCGGTCTCCATGCACCTCGCGGGCAGCAAGGAGGAGTACGCGTTCGTGAAGTACGGGTCGTCGATGCTCGCGACCGATGTTCGCGAGGAGTACGACGCCTCGGCTCCGGCCTGGCTGCCCACCGGAGTGAGCCCCGTTCGCTACGTGCTCCAGTGGGGCCTGTTCCACGCGCCCAACGTGCTCGCGGTTCACTGCACGCAGGTCGACGACGAGGACATCGAGGTGCTCGCGACGCACGACGTGGCGGTCGCGTACTGCCCCCGATGCAACGCCAAGCTCGCCATGGGTGCGGCGCCCGTGAATAAGTTCCTGCAGGCCGGCCTCCGCGTGGGGATCGGCACCGACTCGCCGGCGGCAGCAAACTCGATGGACCCGTTCGAGGACATGCGCATCGGCGTGCTGATCCAGCGCGCGATGCTTGGCTCGGACAAGTGGATGACCACTCGGCAGTTCATCAAGCTGGCGACCCTGGAGGCTGCGCGCGCCCTGGGCATCGACGATCAGGTGGGGTCGCTCGAACCGGGCAAGCAAGCCGACATCATCGCCGTCGACCTCTCGAAGTCGAGCCAGATCCCGACGCACTACCCTTACAGCGCCATCGTTCACACCGCCAACCAGCAGCAGGTGCTGATGACCATGGTCGGCGGCAAGATCCTGTTCGAGGATCGCATGTGGACGCAGATGGACAAGGAGCGGCTCACCGCGCGCGCCGAGGAGATGCGAATCAAACTCCATTCATGATTCGCTAGCCTTGGCGGGGCACTTGCTCAGACAACCGCGATGCGGGCTGTGAGCAGGGAAGACGTGCCCCCGGACCGCACACAGACGCGTGCTATACTATCGCGCGGTTCAGGCAAGCCAGGTCGGGCGTGCATGAGGATTCCTCTTCGCCCCCGTACACAAGTAGGAGGCAACACACGTGAGTGACCAGGACTTCTTCTTCGACGAGGACGAGAAGCCGGCCAAGTCGCAGTCCAAGAGCGCGTCGGCCAACAAGCCCGCGTCGTCGCCTGCCAAGGGCGGCTCTAAGAACGCTCCTGCCGCTCCGGCGCAGAGCGTGACCTACAGCATCGCCGCCCTCATCGGCGTTGCTGCTCTGCTCCTCGGCATCATCGTCGGCATCCTGCTCCCGATCAACGTCGGCGGCGCCCAGACAGCGACCCCCGATGCCGGGCTCACCCAGACGGGCGCCGTTCAGGCCCCGCAGCTGACCCCCGAGCAGATGCAGAACGGCCAGCTCCCTCCGGGCCACCCCAGCGTTGGCGGCAGCACCGGTGCGACCGGGTCGGCAACGACCACGCCCTAGCAGTCATAGTGTGAAGAGGGCCCGGCGCCGCTTCGGAGCCGGGCCCGCTTTTTCGCTCAGCAGAAGAGGAGAA
>CAYHCN010000324.1:0-2769 GCA_964354945.1 uncultured Eubacteriales bacterium | reverse complement strand
CCGCACCGCGCCCCTGGCCCGCGGGGCACGGACGCTCCGGGGCTACGCGAGAACCGACCGCCGTGGACCACCCAGCGGCGGCCGGTTCCTTCGCGCTCGGTCGCTCAGGCTACCGCCTGAGCCGAAATCTCTCCCGCCTCACCTACGCAGGGTGCGGGGCGTGGGGCGTCATGCCGCCGCCTGCCTCGTGGCCCAGCGCTTCGCGAGCAGTCGGAGCGATCAGGTAGCCGAGGATGATCGCGCTCATCAGTGTGACCAGTGCTGTCGTCAGGCCGAGGCCCGTATAGAACAGCAGGACAAGGCCAGCGACGAGGTTCAGCGCGTAGAGCACGATGCCCATCGTCCAAGACCACCGTCGCGTCGCCAGCACCCCGAGGCCAAACACCAGACTGATGGCGCCGAAGGCCATCAGGATGGTGCCCGTCCACACTGTCATGCCGACGCCGAGGAACACGATCTTCTCGAGTGCTGCCGTCGAGCCGACCAAGATCCCGATCGACCCGATGCCGACCATCCCGAGCGAGCCAAGAATCTGTAGTGCACCGCCTACGATTGCCAGCCAGGCGATGATCGTCACTCCAAGCGGACGCTTCATTCCCGGCCTCCTTCCTCAACGTGGGGCCAGGGAGCCCCAGTGTGTTACCAGAAGTGGATATACCCGCTCCACGGGGCTACCCTGAGCTCGATGGGGCCTTCGCGCGTGCGCCAAGCGCGGTCGCTGTTCAGCGAGGGAGACTTCACGATGATCGGCTCACGCCAGCTCGCCGCAATGATGCTTGTCGCGACGCTGGGTTTCGCGGCCGGTGTCGTAGGAGGATGCTCCTCGGGCGCCACGGCACCGCTCGAACTCACCGCCGAGGATGCCGGATCGACCCAACAACTCGCAGTCGGTCAGGAGATGAAGGTCACCCTGGAGTCGAACCAGACGACCGGCTACCGATGGGCAGTGGACGGTGAGGTGCCGCCGCAGCTCGAGCAAGTCGGAGAGCCGACGTACTCTTCGGAATCTAAGATGATCGGGGCGGGCGGGCAGGAGGTCTGGACGTTCACGGGGGCGCAGACCGGCTCGGCCGAGCTGAAGCTGAAGTACTGGCGTTCGTTCGAACCTACCGCCGAACCGGCCGAGACTTTCGTCGTCACCTTGAACGTCAAGTAGCTCCGAAGGGATGGCACCATGCTCGAGGTCATGGATGAGCGATCGACCCCCACGTGCGTCGTGGTGCGCTGCGGCGGCAAGGTCTCCGGCGAGGAGTACGAGGGGTTCTTGCCGGTAGTCGACGCTGCAATCGAGCGCGGTGCGGGCCATGCGTCAGGTGTCTTCGTGATCGAGGCCTCTCCGAGCTACGGCGACCCGAAGGCATTCGAAGATGACGTGTCGTTCGTCATCCACCGCTACGCGAAGCTGGACAGAGTGGCGTTCGTCGGGGACGTGAAGTGGGTGGACTCGATGGTCCGCGCGTTCGCGTGGCTCACTCGTGCCGAGGAGCGGGTCTTCCCCGGCGACCAACTCGACGAGGCCATCGAGTGGGCCACGGAGAAGGACGCGGCGTAGGCCGCAAACATCCAGCCCTCCCGCACGCACTCAGCGCCAGGCGCCTAGTTCGTGACGCGATAGGTGAGCCACGGCGAGTATGTCGCCGCATGGCGTGGGCACTGATGGTAGAAGCGCACCCGCCACAAGCCCGGATTGTTCATCGCCCGACCGTAGGACCACTTCGTGGTGTCGTTGTCGACCACGCTCGTGATCGACAGCGGGGTCGCCGTCTTGCATGCGACCCAGCGCCTCAGTGAGTAGCTGTACTTCTGCCAGTACAGGTAGTACTTCACGTCGTCGGGGTGGTCGCCTACCGGATGGTACGGCCTGATTGTCCCCCACATCCGGAGCTGCTGGCCTACACGGAACGCCGTCGCATTGCCCACGGGCTTGCTCAGGTTCGTGCGGACGGGGACGTAGAGCGTGCCGTCGGTCTGAACGTCGCCCACGATCACTCGGTAGTAGGAGTTCTTCTTCGGGAAGTACAGGTACTTGAACTGGCCGGTTGTGGAGTCGACCGGTCCGGCAAGCGGCGTCCACAGCGTGCTGTCCGCCGAGCGAACCTCGAACTTCGCGACGGTCGTATCGATGTTCGAGGCGAGCGCGCTGAGCGTCACGATGGCGGGGTACGTGACTGACGAAGGCGTCGCCGTCAGCTTCACGCTGGGAACATCCGTCGCGGCCTCAGCCGAGGCCGCGCCGCCCCACAACACTGCGGCGAGCACTGCGACCACCACTGCCGAGCCGGTCCCGGCGGCCAGCAACTTCTTGAGACTGCCCATGGATGCTCCCATCATCTGGCTAATCCAGGTTCCGCGCCGCAAAGGCCGCAAAGGATGTGCCACAGACACAACAACGCACCGGACTCATGTGGCAAGGCTGGTTGTGGCCCTCGGACCATCGCCTCTACCGTGAACTGCGCGAGGGCCGCTGGCCGAATAACCAGTGCGCCACGCCGTACCCGGACATTAACGGTAGTAAACTTGCTGATACCGATTTGGCCGGAGGATCTGCTGGGTTGCGCACCGAGCGTGCGAGCAGGACAGCGAGAACGACCCAACACGGAGGAAGACATGCTTGCTCGATTTCGCACGCCCCTGGGCGCGATTGCCGCCTCAATACTCCTGGCTTCGAGCCTGCTGATCGGCTCGAACCCCACCGCCGCTTTGGCGGTCACCTGTCCACCTCCTTGAGGAACGTGTCCGCCGCCGGTCTCGACGGCCACGTGCGCCACC
>CAYHCN010000323.1:0-2784 GCA_964354945.1 uncultured Eubacteriales bacterium | reverse complement strand
CTCGGCGAACCGCTTCTCGGTACGGCCCATGTAGTTGTCGTTGGTGGTGACGACCATCGGGGCGATGAACACGTCCTCCTCGATGGTCACGTACGCGGTGACGTACGCGCCCGACTGGATCTTGGTGCGCGCGCCGATGGTGGTGTCGTTCTCCACCGTCACAGCGCGCCCCACGACGACGTCGTCACCGATCGTGCAGCGTTCGCGCACGCCGGCGGCGTCGCCGACGATGACGCCATCGCCGAAGGTCGAGCCGGCCATGAGCACCGCGTTGCTGCCGATGCGGCACCGCTCACCGATGACGAGCCCGGACAGCGGGCCGCTCTTGGCCGTCGAGCGCGGCGAGAGCGCAGGGCGCTTGCCGACGATCGATCCGTCGCCAACGACCGTCGCTTCACCGACGACCGCCTCGTCGTGGATGGTCACGTGGTCGCCGATCATGACGTCTGCGCCGATACGCGCGCCATGGCGGATGTGGGTGAACGGTCCCACGATGACGTTGTCGCCGATGACGACGTCGTCATCGACGATCACGAACGGCGCCGGCTTGAAGTTCTCCCCCACCTTGGCGGTGGGGTGGACGTACGCGGTCATTCGCTACACCTCGATCGTCGTCTCGACGGGCGTGCCGCCGGCAGCCATCGACTCGTCGACGGCCTCGAGGACGCGCACCACCCGCAGGCCATCGCGGCCGTCGCTTCTCGGCGTCTCGCCGGTCTCTACGCAGTCCAGGAAGTGCTGCACCTCGATGCCGAGGGGCTCGGCCATCTTCAGGTACGGCACCGTGATGTCGCCGAAGCGCAGCGTGAGGTCCTCACCATAGCCGAGGGCGTTCTCCGGCGCGCCGACACCCCGGTCGTAGATCCAGATCTTCTCGGTGGCTTCCATGTCATCGAAGACGAGCATCTTCTTGGAGCCGACGATGGTGAGCTTGCGGACCTTGTGCGGGTCGAGCCACGACACGTGGATGTTGGCCATCTTGCCGCTGGGGAAGTGCAGGTTCGCGAAGACGACGTCCTGCACGCCGCTGGTGACGTAGTCCGCGCCCGACGCGTTCACGTAGTCGGGCATCTCGCCGAGCAGGTACAGCACGATCGATACGTCGTGGGGAGCGAGCGACCAAAACGCGTTCTCCTCGGTGCGGACCTTCCCGAGGTTCAGGCGCTGGAGGTAGACGTACAGCACGTCGCCGAGCTCGCCCGACGCGATGCAGTCACGGATCCAGTTGATGGCGCTGTGGTACTCCATGAGGTGGCCGACCATGAGGATCAGGCCGCGCTCGTCGGCGAGGCGCACGAGCGTCTCGG
This sequence comes from uncultured Eubacteriales bacterium, assembly GCA_964354945.1. Lineage (GTDB taxonomy): Bacteria > Actinomycetota > Coriobacteriia > Anaerosomatales > CAVXGS01 > CAVXGS01. The sequence goes on along the minus strand of CAYHCN010000323.1, from coordinate 1,477 downwards.
CGTCGGCCGAGGTCAGGGTCAGCGGCTTCTCCACGAAGCAGTGCTTGCCGGCCTCGAGGACTAGCTTCGCAATGCCGAAGTGGCTCGGTGCCGAGGTGGCGACGACGACGGCCTGGATGTCGTCGCGGGCGAGCATCGCCGCGAGATCCGAGGTCGTCTCGACGTACGGGTACAGCGCCGAGAGCTTCGCCAGGTTGTCGGTCGACAGGTCGCACGCAGCGACGAGTTCGGCGTCGCCGAGGCGATCGAGGTTGCGGACGAGGTTGGGGCCCCAGTAGCCGAACCCCACGACACCAACGCGGATAGGTTTCGCCATGCTACAGCCGCACCACCGTCTCGCCATCGGTCTTCAGCGCGTTCCTCGTGTCCAAGATGAGCGGCGCCTTCTCGACGACGAGGTCGTAGTCGACGTTGCTGTGGTCGGTGATGATCACGACGGCGTCGGTCCTCTCGAGTTCCTCGGCGGTCAGCGGCACGAAAGGAATGTCCCGACCCGCCACCGAGAACTCCTCGACGTACGGGTCGTGGTAGACGAGGTCGGCGTTCTTGTCGAGGAGCAGCTCGGTGACCTTGATCGCCGGGCTCTCGCGCATGTCGTCGATGTCGCGCTTGTACGCCACGCCCAGAACCAGGATGCGCGAACCGGCCAGCGACTTGTGGTGGTTGTTGAGCGCCTGCATGGTGCGGGTCACGACGTAGTACGGCATGTTCTCGTTGACCTTGCCGGCGAGCTCGATGAACTCGGTGTGGAAGTCGTACTCGCGCGCCTTCCACGACAGGTAGAAGGGGTCGATGGGGATGCAGTGCCCGCCGAGACCGGGACCGGGATAGAACGGCATGAACCCGAACGGCTTGGTCTTGGCCGCGTCCACGACCTCCCACATGTTGATGCCCATGCGCTCGGAGAGCATGAGGAGCTCGTTCACCAGCGCGATGTTCACGCAGCGGAAGATGTTCTCGAGGAGCTTGGTCATCTCGGCGGCCCGGGTCGAGGAGACCGGCACCACCGAGTCGAGGAAGCGCTCGTAGAACAAGACGGCAAGTTCGGTACAGCGTGGCGTCACGCCGCCGACGACCTTGGGCGTGTTCTTCGTTTGGAAGACCGGGTTGCCCGGGTCGACGCGCTCTGGCGAGAACGCGAGGAACAGGTCCGCGCCGACCTTGAGTCCGCTCCGCTCGAGGATCGGCTGCACGACCTCCTCGGTGGTACCGGGGTAGGTCGTTGACTCCAGCGTCACGAGCATCTCGGAGTGCAGGTACGGAGTGATCGCCTCGGTCGCCAGAACCATGTAGCTGACGTCGGGCTCCTTCATCTTGTTGAGCGGAGTGGGCACGCAGATGACGACGGCATCGCATTCGGCGACACGCGAGAAGTCGGTCGTGGCTTCGATGAGGTCGTCGCGCACGAGCTGCGCGAGCTCATCGGTGGGCACGTCGGGGATGTAGCTCTCCCCCGCGTTCACGAGATCGGCCTTCT
>CAYHCN010000322.1:0-2785 GCA_964354945.1 uncultured Eubacteriales bacterium | reverse complement strand
TGGTGATTCCCAGCGACTTCACGGCGAAGGTGGAGTCCGCGACCCCGGTGGCGCTCGAAGTCCTCGGCGATCCCGGCAGCCAGGTCTCGGCATCGATCTTCGCCGGGGTGGCCCAAGCTATCGGCACGCGTATCTCGGCCGCCTCGATCGGGGCGCAGACAGCCGTCGAGGCGCTGCAGGCGTCCCGGCTCGTTCTCGCGCCGGACCGCTTCACGACCTACGTTGAGGATGCCAGCAAGGCACTCTCGAAGGACGAGGCGCTCACCTCGGTGACGATCAAGGTGCGCGGCGCCAAGAAGTCCGGCAGCGCGCCGAGTTTCAGCGGCAAGGACTTCTACGGACCGGCCCAGATATCCCTGTTCCTGCTGTTCGGGTCGATGTTCGGAGCCTTCTCTATGCTCCGCGAACGCCGAGAGAACACGCTCGCACGCCTCCTCACCACACCGGCCCGCCGCGAGGAGATCGTCGGGGGCAAGATGGGCGGCATCTGGGTCATCGGCATGCTGCAGTTCGTCGTGCTCCTCGCGTTCACTCTCGCGATCGGCACCGACTGGGGCTCCGTGCCCGGCGCACTCGTGATCGGCGCCGCAGAGGCGTTCGCCGCCACGGGCCTGGCGATGGTCTACGTCGCGTTCGGAAAGACCGAGCGGGCCGTGGGAGCGATCGGGCCGACCGTCGCGATCCTGATGGGCGCCCTCGGCGGAAGCTGGATGCCGACCTTCGCGATGCCCGAATGGCTGCAGCCGTTCCACTACCTGACGATCAACGGCTGGGCGCTCGACGGGTTCTACGCGCTGCAGCTCGGCAAGCCTTTCTCGGCGGTCATCATCGACGTCGTCGTGCTGCTGGCTATCGGCCTCGTGCTCGGCGCGATCGGCGTGTCTCGGCTGAGGTGGGAGCGATGAGGAAGTTCCTCGCGCTCGTACGGCTCAACCTGTTGCACATCCGCCACGACCGCGGCGCGATCCTGTCGATGACGGTCCTGCCGATCATGCTCACCACGCTGCTCGGAGTGATGTTCGGCGGACAGGACACCGGGCAGGGCAAGGTACCCGTGGGGTTTGTCGACAAGGACCGGTCCGCGTACTCGAAGCGGGTCGAGACACTGCTCGAGCGGGAGAAGGGCTACAAGCTGCAGGCGCTGTCCGCCGCCGAGGCGGAAGCCAAGATCGCCGACAACGACCTCGCGGCGGTCGTAATCGTGCCTGCCGGCTTCGGTGCTTCGATGGAGTCCACCGTGAACACCTCGGAATCGAGCGAAGCGCGGCAGATCGAGCTGGTGAAGGGTAGCGACGCCGTCCGGTTCATCGCGGTCCAGGAGGTCGTCCGAGGCATCGCGACCCGGTTGTCGGTCGATCGTGCGACCGCCGAGATCGCGCTGAAGCTCCTCGACGACGCCCGGGCCGAGTTCCTGCGCACGCCGCTCGGAAGGCTGCCGGGCTTCGCGCCGAGCGCCGCGACGCCACCCCCGCTCGCGGGGGTCGCGATCCAGGACCTGCCCGCGCCAGTGCGCGCGAGCATCGCCTCGGGGGTGCCCGGGCTTGCCTCGCCCGCGTCCACGGCGCTGCTCATCTCCGCGGCCGACAAGAAGTGGGATCCGGCACCTGTTGCAGTGAAGCTGACTGCCGTGAAGGCCTCGACCGAGCGGGGCGACAGCATCATCGCAACGGGCTACGGCCAGTACTCGCTGGGCATGACGATATGGTTCGTGCTGATGCTCGTGCTCGGAAACGCCGAGTCGCTGCTCGAGGAGCGCGAGAACGGAACGCTGCCGCGGCTGCTGACGACTCCCACGCCTCGTGCCCAGGTCCTCGGCGGGAAGGTCGGCGGAGTCTACACGATAGGCATCGTGCAGGCGGCCATCCTCATCACCTTCAGCGCCCTCGTGTTCAGCGTCGACTGGGGCGGCGATCCATTGGCGACCTCTCTGCTCATCGGCACGTTCACGCTCGCGGCGACCGGTCTCGCCATCATGGTCGCGGCGACGGCACGCACCCGCGAGCAGGCGGGTGGCCTCGGACCCGTCATCGCCATGTCGCTGGCGATGCTCGGTGGCTGCGTGTGGCCGATCGAGATCGTCCCTCCGTTCATGAAGATCATCGCGCTGTTCACCCCCACGGGCTGGGCGATGGCCGGCCTCACCGACGTCGTCGTTCGCAACCAGGGGCTCCAGGCCGCGATACTGCCGAGCCTCGTGCTGCTGGGGTTCTCGGCGGTCTTCTTCCTGGTCGGGCTCACGAGGTTCCGCTGGGAGTAGCTACCAAGTACGCTTCGTCTCGACGGACCGGCTAGCCGAGGAGAACCGCGTGGGACAGACCTTCGTGCGACTGCTGCCCTTCCTGATCGCGGGCGCCTTCCTGCCGACGTGGACGTCCTACGTCATCATCCTGCTCGGCACTGACCGGCCCTTCGGCAACGCCGGCGGGTACGTGGCCGGCAACGCAACGTGGCGGCTCATCCTCGGTGTCATCACGATCTTCATCGCGTCGGTCGCCGCGCCCACCGCCCGGAACAGCAAGATCGTGATGCCGGTGTGGTTCGCGCTGTCGATCGCGGCGATACTGCTCGGCATCGGGATCTACCTGATCCGCAAGAAGCCCAAGAGCGAGGTGCAGGAAGTCCCGAAATGGCTCCAAGAGCTGAAGCGCCTTCCGCCTTGGGCGAGCTTCGGCTACGGCATGTGGAGCTGCATGCTCCCCGGCGCCCAGTGGGTCTACTTCCTCGGCGGATGCGCGGTGATAGCGACCTCCGGCCTCAACGACGTCGAGCAGTTCACGATGCTTCT